>JAUMXP010000178.1 GCA_030529125.1 Eubacteriales bacterium
AATCAGCATCTTTGTATGCATATTCTGCATCTAATGTAGCTTCTAAATCTAGCTCTTTTTCAGCTAGATATTTCTCAATGTAATCATCCTGAATAGGAGATTTTTTATTGTTGATAAGTTCAACCTTCTCAGGCACTATATCAACAGCCTTAACTGTATTGTGCTGAGCTAAAAGCACAGCGATTGAAAGACCTACATAACCAGTACCTGCTACTGCAATTTTCATTTTACTCATAATTATCGACCTTATACCTTATAAAATTCTTTATACCACTGTGCAAATTTTCTTAAACCATCTCTAAGCGATGTAGACGGCTTGAACGAGAAATCGCGCTCAAGTGCTGATGTATCAGCGTATGTAATCGGTACATCACCTTGTTGCATCGGTACAAGCTTTTTGTGTGCATCAAAATCATAATCCGCAGGCAGTACCTCTGCTCTTATCAACTCCTGCTGTAATATATCAACAAAGTCTAATAAATTCTCAGGTGAGCTGTTGCCAATGTTGTATACAGCGTAAGGAGGAAGCGGTAAACCATCCTCACCCATTATACGCTCAGGCGCTCCCTGCATAACTCTCATAACGCCCTCGACAATATCATCTACGTATGTAAAGTCACGCTTACAATTACCAAAATTAAAAATCTCGATAGTCTCGCCTTTAATAAGCTTATTAGTAAAGCCGAAGTAAGCCATATCTGGTCTTCCAGCAGGACCATAAACTGTAAAAAACCTCAAGCCCGTTGACGGAATATTGTAGAGCTTTGAATATGAATGAGCTAAAAGCTCGTTGCTCTTTTTAGTAGCTGCGTAAAGTGAAATAGGATTATCAACCTTGTCGTCAGTTGAATACGGAACCTTTTTGTTAGCTCCATACACCGATGAGCTCGATGCATAAACCAAGTGCTCAACACCACTCTCACCGTTATCATAAGAATGACGGCACGCTTCAAGAATGTTGTAAAAGCCAATCAGGTTTGACTGAATGTACGCATCTGGATTAGTGATAGAATATCTGACACCCGCCTGCGCTGCTAAGTTAACAACAATCTGTGGCTTATACTCAGCAAAAATCTGCTGAATAAGCGCATTATCCGAGAGATCACCTTTGATGAATTTATAGCTAACCTGTGGCATTTGTGCTACGAGATTGTCTATCTCATTAAGTCTGAACTCTTTGATGGAAACATCATAATAATCGTTGATATTATCAAGACCGATAATCGTCATCGGTTCTTTCTTTTCAATAAGCTTTGTAACAAGATTAGCGCCAATAAAACCAGCCGCACCTGTCACTAAAATTGTTTTGTTTTTCAATTCGATGCTCTGCATAGTCTGCCTCTACTTAAGTCCAATATTTTCATACAAGCTATGGATTCTCTTTACTTGCGCATAATCCACTTCGCCTGCATTTTTTATCTCATTTTTTACAGAATCGGTACGGTGTCTTATACTGTACCATAATCTTTTTATATATAAAAACGGTAACAACCATATGCGTTTATTAAGCTGAGGAAATCTCACTTTCATCTCACCAACAGTCGGAAATGCTCGTCTTAAAACGTACTTAAACTGACTAGGATTGTCTGATGTCATTATTCCTTCTTTTGTAGCAACTAAAAATTTGCTGTTACCATATACGCCACATTTTAATATATAGTCACCGAACTCCTGTATGGTATTGTCGCACTCTTTGTGCTCAAACCAGTACTTAGTAAGCTTTATGACATTATGTGCAAAATCTGTTAACCCAAGCTTTTCTAAATCACGAAAAGCTACGTCAAAATTGAGTTTCTGCGTCTTATTCATAAACAACCATACATCAAGTATAGCTCTTAATCCTATACCCCCATCATCCAGCAAATGTTTGGCTATATGAGCAATCATGTATACAAAGAAAAGCTCATCATCCATTCTGTATACATAGTCATAGCCTGAGATTTTTTTAACTCTGTTCCAGATGCACATCGTAGACTCTTCGCTATTAAAAAAGACATTCCAGCTATCCTCAAACATAAAGAGATTCTTGTGCATCTCAAGTATTATAAACGGTTCTTTGTGATACACATTATCCTTTTTGCCACCAAAAGACACAACTGAGTATCCCCGACTTTTAATTATATCGTGAATCTTCCGTTCATCACTTTGCCTGATGAAAATATCCGTATCTGCCATTGTACGCATATCAGTACGTGGATACAGTTTCTTCATTAACCATCCTTTGAGCATAACAACAGGAATTTTATTCTGCTCAAAAAGCTTCATCAGCCCAGTTACTTCGCTCTCCTGATTAGCATCTTTGATAACAAGCAAAGCCTGCATTTCAGACAAATATTTC
Organism: Eubacteriales bacterium; assembly: GCA_030529125.1. GTDB lineage: Bacteria > Bacillota > Clostridia > Oscillospirales > Acutalibacteraceae > Ruminococcoides. The sequence continues at coordinate 2,339 of JAUMXP010000178.1, forward strand.
AACACACTATCCGGCACATCATCTGACTCAGAGATAACTTCAGCAATCAGATTCTGTACCAAATGATAGCCGGCTATCTTAACGAGATTATCGTAATTTTCACATTTGTCAAAAGCACCATCGGTTACAGATGCCAACACTGCGTCTATCAAGTTTTTCTCAGACTGAGTCATCTTTCTTCACCTTTGCTTTTGACTTATCACCTATAATCTTAATTATCAAAACAACCAAAATTCCCAGCAAACCACCTAACAGCGCTCCTAGCGTGTTGTGAATAACATCGACAAAGCACACATATCCGCACTTTAATACTAGCTGAGAAAGCTCAATAAAAGCCGATACAATGAGTCCAAACAAAGTAGCCCATATAAGCTTATGCTTGTAAAAAACGGCGTAAGCTAAAAAGCCAATAGGCACAAACACAACGATGTTGAGCAAAAGCTCTTTGATATCTACCATTCCTCCACTAAAAAGTGCTGAATAATATGGTACTATTTCAGGACCAAAACGATAGTAGTCAAGCGATCTGCGACCAAGCACCGCAAGGAAAACAACAAATGTCGTAGATAAAACAAGTCCAACTACCGCAAAAGCTTTTATCTTATTAATTTTATTTTTCTTATATAGCTTGTACACAATAACCGCTGCAGCTACATTTATAGCAAGTAAAAACAACACCCTAAAAAAGAACGTCAGCGGAAAATATGTATATAAAGTTTTAATAGGACTGAGCATTACTTAGATAACAACATCTCTTTCACATAATCAGTAGTCATAATCTTATCTACTGTACCTTGTACGTCTAGCAGAGTTGTGTTGTGGCTTGTATAAGACTCGTCAGCCTCAGTCTCAACCTCACCTTTT
>JAUMXP010000179.1:0-306 GCA_030529125.1 Eubacteriales bacterium
TGGTGCTACTGTAGGAGCATCAGTAGGGGCTTCAGTTGGAGTTTCAGTTGAATCTACTGCATCAGAATTTTTAATTACAGTAAAATAATTATATGACCAACTAGAATTACCCTCAGGTCTGAAATAAACTGTACAGTTACCCGCTTTAGTGCCAATTGTATAGTTCTTGCCTGAACTGTTGTACCAAGCAGTGTAGTCGTTTCCGTCGAAATGAACTACTTTGATTTCGTCTTCTGCATAGAATCTATAGTCAAGCATATATTCGCCTGAGTTATTAGGGTTTGACTTAAGCAGTCTGTCTTCTGA
>JAUMXP010000179.1:316-3199 GCA_030529125.1 Eubacteriales bacterium
TAATGTATCAATACCCCAACAATCTGCACCATTCAATGTACCTACTACATAGTAGCCACTTGGTAAAGTCTTAACAGTAGGCGCCTCAGTAGGAGCATCAGTAGGCTTTTCGGTTTCAGGTTCTGTTGATTCTTCGGTTGGAGGATCTGTTGGTGGTACTGTTTCTTGAACTGTATTCTTAATTACTGTGAAATAAGTATATGACCAACTGGAATTACCCTCAGGTCTGAAGTACAATGTACCGCTGCCCGCTTTACTAGAACCGATAGAATAATTATCGCCGCTACCATACCACTTAGTAATCTCGTAGCCATCACAATAAGCAACCTTGATTTCATCACCTTCTACAAAGGTGTAGTTAAGCATATATTCGCCTGAATTACCAGGATTAGATGCAAGCATTCTATCTTCAGTCAGACTCTCTACACCCCAACAATCTACACCGTTTAATGTACCTACTAGATAATAACCAGCCTCACACAACGGAGCTTCGGTAGGTGGATCAGTAGGCGGGATTGTTGGTTCTTCAGTAGGCTCTTCTGTAGGTGGTTCTGTCTCATAAGTCGGTACTTGTGTTGGCTCGACATCAGACTCATCATAATCAACAGTAACCTTCAAAGTTTCAGTATTGAGCGTAAATGTATATTCACCGGCTTTTGATGCAACTAAAGTGCAGTTTTGACTGTCATTTCTACACATACTCCAACCAATACCAGCTGTAGTATCGTTGATTGTGCCAGGGTTTGAAAACCAGTTTCCACCCTTATAGAGTTTAAATGTATATGTACCTGCAGGAATATTTAGAGTAGTCTTAGCTTCATTGTACTTTGTATAAACCATTGGACTAGCTGTAGTATCCCAGGCATTGAATGAACCTGTAATATACGCATCAGAATCTGTACCAACAATAGATTCGTTGATAATAGACCATGTACCGCTTGATGTATCCCAGCCATCAGCAATCATAAAGTAGTTATGATTATTTGAAAGGCCCATGTCTCCTGTCTGGTTCCATATATTATCCCAGTTGTTTGTTGATGATGCCGGATTCATTCGAGCGAATATAGCGTTTTTCCATGTGCCCGATGGTAGAGCTGCAGAATAAATACCGTCGCCATCAGAGTCTGAGAAATTAACCCATGTATTAGTGCTACCAGTCCAGATATATGCAGCAAAACGTGCTTTATCTGACTTCCATTTTTCAGATGGTTTGAAGTAAAGTTTACTTGTTATACCTGTGTTATAGCCGTAGAAACTATTATCGCTCCATTTAGATGTGTAGCCATCAAAAGAGTATGGACCAACTTGATTATCTGCTCCATCGTTAAATATAACAGAGCATGTCTCAAAACCATCAGGCACTTCATATACATAAGCGTCATACGAACTATCATACGTAAGTTTTGTGCCCGGCCATGCTACGTCATAGTCACCGCTCTCATCATATAGGTAAACGTAAACATTCTCCCAATACGGCACTGAATTATCAAAGAAAATTCTCAAATCAGTGTCCGGATGCATTTTTGTAAAAGTTGCAATTTCTGTATCAGTTGTAGTACCACCGCTCGCTGATACTTCAAGATCAACTGACTCACCATACTCAAGACCGCAACCAACATAAATTCTGTCGCCTGATGAGTATGACTTTGAATAGTCAGTACCGATTGTATATGTGCCGCCAGTTGCTTCAGTATAAGTTGCTGTTATACCAATTTCATCAGTTCTGAATTTCTGACTACGTTCAGAAATAGATACATCTGACGGATAGCTATATACTACAGCAATACCTGAACTGCCGATTTGACCAGAAATTTTACCATTAGATACGTTAAAGTGGTTACCGGTAATAGCATCAGTATATGTGCCATCCCACATTCTGTGAGCAGGAACAGATACTGATGTAGAACCACCAGTTACATTCACAAGAACAACACCTGTATTGCCTCGCTCGTTATAAACAATATTACCAGAACTTGCAAGATATTCAGGATGTCCTGCAAAATAATTTTTAAATTTATTAATCGCTTTTACTTCTTTATCAGCCCATGCAGTGATGTCACCATCACCAAGCATAGTAGTGTCGTTATTTTCAGGGCGAGCGAGATAAAGACCACATACTTCTGCTCTTGATCCAACGATAGCCCATGTTTTCTTCATATTCTCGTTAGAAATCCACATAGAATCGCGATCAGCATAATATGTGTCGTGAGACTCGTTCCACTGAACAGTTTTTGATGGAGCTGCACCATTACCGATGCCAGAAATGCACGCACCTGACGCATTACCTGATGCAATAGCGTTACGGATATTATTACCAGTACTACTGTCGGTAACGCTCATATAATCTGTATATGCACTAATACTAAGTCCGCCGCCTGGAGCACCTAGAATCTCGCCGTAATAATATGGTGTTATACCACGTGTTTGCTGTGCATGATATGTAGCTGTGTTAAGCACATTTGGCCAGAAATCAGACGATGTACCATAGGCGTCAGATGGAGTTTCGATATGCTTAGCAGCGTCAAAACGGAAACCATCAGCACCTGCATCGATACATTCTTTCAAAAAGCTGATACAGTAGCTCTGTACCTTAGAACTGCTTGTATTTAGATCTGGGAAACCGCTTAAACAATTATGTGTAACATCATAACGATCTTCCCAGTTAGAGCAGTTCCAATCAACTGAGTACCAACAACTTGAGTCATCTCTGATGTCACTTGGAATCTGCGGGTTAATACTGTTTTCAGATGAATCATTAGCCATGTGGTTGAATACAGTATCGACTATAACTTTCACTCCGTACTTATGAGCTTCATTACACATAGCCTCAAACTGAGATTTAGTACCAAGAGCATTCCACGAATTCTGCTCAATATTAAAATT
>JAUMXP010000027.1 GCA_030529125.1 Eubacteriales bacterium
TTCTGATTATTCTGGTTATTCTGATTTTCTGCCATAAAAATCCCTCTTTCAATAAACCTAAAAAAGGGCGACTGTGAGAAGTCGCCCGAAAAATCTTATTTTGAAATCTCAAGCACCTTGAGTGCGATAACTCCGGCAGGAGCCTCAATCTCTACAACATCGCCAACCTTTTTGCCTAGTAAGCCTACGCCGATTGGTGACTCATCAGAGATTTTGCCTTCTCTTGGGTTAGACTCGTTTGAACCAACGATTTTGTATTCAAAAGTCTTGCCCATCTTGATATTTTCAACTTTAATTTTTGAGCCGATGTGAATATGCTCTGTATTCATATCGCTTTCGTCAATGAGGACTGCGTTCTTAAGAGTAGCCTCGATTGTAACGATACGAGCTTCGAGTATTGCCTGTTCATTTTTAGCATCATCATACTCACTGTTCTCAGACAGGTCGCCGTATGAACGAGCTACTTTAATTTTTTCAGCAATTTCTTTTCGTTTTTCGCCTTTTAAGAAATCGAGTTCTTCTTCCAGCTGTTTTAAGCCTTCAGCTGTAAGCATAATCGGTTTAGCCATATTATAAGTATCCTTTCATATAAAATAGGAATAATTGTTTGCACATAAGTAGTATTATAGCATTTATCGGCATTATGTCAAGATTTATCACTCAGTTTTTTCAGCTGATTTTTGAGTGAAGAAATGGTGAGAACACTATTACTACTCAAACACATCGACGGTATGAGCGATCCAAGCTGGTACATCTTTTCGACACAATACAGTGCTGATGCAAAATACGTTCTGTTTAGAAACTCTGGGCACAGACTGTTTATATCCTTTGGTAACACAATATCGTAATCATGGATAACCACGCAATCTATCGCTTTATCAATAGCCCTGTCAGTTAGTATAACCGCGTTATGCTTTGGTATGAAATCAAAGTACAGGCCGTTTGGTGCGATTATCAAATCACAGTTTGCTAGTGCTTTTGTGCTTTTGCTGATACGCAGTGGAGCTCCTGTTTCTTCAAGTAACTGGTCTGCTATTTCCATATATTCATCAGTTTTTTCTGTAACTACAGTGAGCGTATCTATGTACTTAAGCAAGTAATTAATAACTGAGTCAAACTGCATTTTCATATCAACGAAGCCTACTTTAAGTGTGCAATCATTCAGGCTGCTAAGCAAGCTGATGCTGAGATTTATACACAACTGATGCTTGTAGTCATCGCAGAAAAAGCGTTTGTATGACCTGCCTTTTGGCAACTTCGTCTTTGCATCACACAAAAGTCGGTTTCGCTGTGCTCCAATATACTTATCGAGCTTACTCCAATTTAGTGCTTTTCTGCGTTTAGTAACCTCTATTATCTTTACTTGTACATCTGAGTTTTCTTTTATTCTGACTTTAACACTGTTTCTTCTAAAACTTGAAAACACTCTTTGAAAAGCACTATTACTCTCTGTTTCTTTTATATGTAACGCTGTAAGCATAAAAATCCCCCTGCATAAACTATGTTCAAGTATATGCAGGGGTTGTATTATGTATTAATAATTATCAGTACTCGCTCATTGGATCATACTTAACACCATTGAAACGTGTTTCAAAATGTAAGTGTGCGCCAGTTGAATGACCTGTAGAACCTACAGTACCGAGGTACTGACCAGCCGATACAGACTGTCCAACAGATACCGCTACAGATGTAAGGTGAGCATAAACAGTTTCTTTGCCGTTGCCATGGTTAATCCATACATAGTTACCATAACCACCGCCACAACCGCAGGAGTAGTATTTACCCCAGTTATGTGGACAGCTTGTGCAAGTAGCTACGACTGTACCGCTTGATGCTGCAACTACAGTTGCGCCCATGATACCGCCACCGGCAATATCGATAGCACCGTGGTTGTAATATCCACGCCATTCTTCAAACTGTGATGTCAGTGTGAAGTAACCAGGACATGGCCATACATAACCGCCTGTTGATGGCACTACGACGGTTGAACCGCCGCCACCGCCACCTGTGCTTGGCTTCTGCTGTTGCTGTTGTCTATAGTACTCAGCGAGCTCATCATCGAGCTGTGCAAGCTGATCTTCAGTCATAGTAAGCTGATCTAAAAGCTCGTCGCTTTCTTCTTGAAGTGTTGCGAGAATCTGCTCGTTTTCAGCTAAGAGATCATTGAGCTCATTCTGCTTCTTTTCGAGGTTAGTTTTCTCTTCTTCGAGTGCAACCTTATCTACCTGGAGAGCTTCTTTCTCAGCACTGATCTGATCAAGCTGAGTCTGGATATCATTGATAAGATCTTCGTCATGAGCAGATACGCTCTTTACAAGCTGTACTTTATCGAGGAAATCTGAGAAGTCTTTAGCACCCATGATAATCTCAAGAGAAGAAACATCGCCTGCTAAATAGATAGTCTTGATACGCTGACGAAGAATATCCATATTCTCTTCGATTTCGAGGTTTTTAGCTTCGATTTCCTGAGTTTTCTCAAGAATCTGAGCGTCTAATGCTTCTATCTTCTGATGGCTTAACTGGATTTCCTGAGTTACAGTTTCAACCTTGCCTACAATAGCGTCAACATATTCCTGCTGCTGATCTACTTCAGCCTGCTTGTCTTCAAGAATAGCCTCATACTGTGCACTCTGCTGTTCGAGCTCTTCCTGTTTCTGCTTTATTTCGTCTAGATCTGTTGCAGCAACTGAGATAACACAGCCTGCAATGATACAAAGGCACACGATACATGATAGTATTTTTTTAATCATACTTTTCTCCTTTTCCTTTTCGAAACTTACGCACACAAAACCACAGTGGATATTGGCATTATTATGGTTTTGCTACTTCGTATCCAATTGTAAATCGGAAAATGTAAGTTTAAATTATTACCAACCGAGTATTTCGTTACCCTCTTTTTTGAGATACTTACGAATGGATAGATAACTGCCGAGTGCACCTACAACTACACCGGCGCCAATAAATGCAACGATGATAAACCACGCAAATTCCGAGAACGGAACAAATTTTTCACCAAGCGGACTGACAATACCTTTAACTGCTTGTTTAACCGCATCGTAAAGCAGCATAATCAATCCGATTGAAATGCCCGCTGACGCAAGTCCTATAATCACACCTTCAACAATAAAAGGTAATCTTACGAACGAGTTGGTCGCACCGACAGATTTCATAATACTGATCTCAAATCGATGTGAGAACATTGTCATACGGATAGTATTACTGATAATGAACAGCGAAATAATTGCAAGTGCAAGAATAATCCAGAAGCTCATTGTAGTAATAAGTGTATTAAGACTGGTCAGCTTCTCAGCTACGTCACTTCGCGATGAAACTGTGCTGACTCCATCTACCTTGTTAATCTCCTGTACTGTCTGGTCGTATAGCGCCAGATCAGCCATTACAATATGATAAGCATGTGGCAACGGGTTGTCATCGCCTGTCATATTCTGAAAAACTTCCTCACCTAAAACATCTCTATATGCTTCGATTGCTTCGTCTTTAGGATAGAAAGAAGCTTCGGTTACGTTATCGATTTTTGTCAATGACTTGCCGACATATACAGCTTCAAGCTCAGAGAGGTCGTCTTCGAGATAAACAGTTGTGACGTTAGATTCGCCAACATCTTCAACAATCTCAGAAACGTTTATACTGAGCATAATAGCAGAACCTGTCAGCACCAGACATGAAATGAGTACGCCGATAGACGCAAGACTCATCATTCTGTTTGACCAGATATTCTTAAAGCCTTCTCTGATGAGATAGCCAATACTACTAAAATTCATGATGATATTCCTTTCCGATTTAAATAGCGACCATTGTGTCGTCTTCTTTAGTGTCGCTGACGACTTTACCGCCTTCGATTCTGACTACACGCTTGTTAAAACTCTCTACAAGCTCGTGCTCATGAGTAACAACAAGTACTGTAGTACCTCTCTTGTTAATTTCGGAAAGAAGCTCAATAATCTCGTATGAAAGTTCAGGGTCAATGTTACCTGTAGGCTCGTCTGCAATAATCATCTGAGGGTTATTTACAAGCGCACGCGCCAAACTTACACGCTGCTGCTCACCACCGGAAAGCTCAGATGGCTTATTCTTAGCTTTGCCTTTAAGTCCAACGAGATCGAGAATATATGGAACTCTCTTTTTGATGGTTTTACCTTTTTTGCCTACACAGCGCATCGCAAATGCAACGTTATTATAAACGCTCATTTTACCGATAAGACGGAAGTCCTGGAAAACGATGCCCATTGTACGGCGAAGATAAGGAACCTTTCTTCTCTTTAGTTTTTCAAGATGCACACCATTGACGATGATAGAACCCTTAGTAGGAGTTTCCTCGTGCATGATGAGCTTCAAAAATGTACTTTTGCCGGCACCTGATGCACCAACGATGAATACGAATTCACCTTTTTCAACCGTTAAGTTGATACCGTTGAGTGCGTGGGTACCGTTAGAATATGTTTTAAAAACATTACGAAATTCAATCATATTAACCGTCCTTAAATAACCGCTTTTTTTGGTATGCGCAAGTGCAATTACCGCATCACTGCACAGGAGCGAATACTATGTATTAGAACTTTGTAGGGCTGGATGTAAGATATTTCTTAACCATGAGCGCTACTTTGAAGACGATAGCATCTTCAAATTCACGAAGGTCAAGACCAGTAATTTTCTTGATTTTCTCAAGTCTGTATACAAGGGTGTTTCTGTGAACAAAGAGCTTTCTGGATGTTTCAGAAACGTTAAGATTGTTCTCAAAGAACTTCTGGATAGTAAAGAGTGTTTCCTGATCAAGGCTTTCAATGGAACCACGCTTGAATACTTCCTTCAAGAACATATCGCACAGTGTTGTTGGCAACTGATAAACAAGACGAGCAATACCTAAGTTATCATAGCTGATGATTGTACGCTCTGTATCAAACACCTTACCAACCTCGAGTGCAACCTGAGCTTCTTTGAATGAACGCGCAAGGTCCTTGATGCCGACAACTGTTGTACCGATACCGATGACACAATGTGTGTAGAACTCTGTTGACAGAGTATCAACAATAGAACCTGCGAGCTTCTCAAGATCTTTGCTCTCGATACCAGGCTTGATTTCTTTAACGAGAGTAATATCAGTCTCATTAATATTGATAACGAAGTCCTTTGACTTATCAGGGAAGAGATTCTGCACGATATCGTAAGCAGAAATATCTGTCTTAGATGTGATCTTGATAATCATACATACACGGGATACTTCGCTGTTGAAACGCAGTTCTCTGGCTTTTAAGTAAATGTCGCCCGGAAGAATATTATCGAGTATTACATTCTTAATAAAGTTACTTCTGTCATACTTCTCATCATAATACTGCTTGATTGAAGCAAGTGACACCGCAAGCAACTGAGCATACTTTTGCGCAACTTCGTCAGTACCCTGTACAAAAACCGCATATTCAGCTCTGGAACTAGAGCCGAAAGATTTGAAAGTATGACCATTGATAGCAAAAGTAACAGTAGCAGAAAGAGTCTCTGAGTTAATGTTCTCGTTAACCTCGCCTATTCTGCCAAGTTCTGAACAAGCTATTACAACAGAAGTCTCATCAACAACGCCGATTGTTCTGTCGATAGCATCTTTCATTTGATGGATTACGCCCTGAAATAATCTGTTAGACATAACATGCCTCCGCAAAAAATAATAGTCAAATTTACCGAACGATTGGGTGCTTTCAATAAATTACCCACGTTATCATATACATTTTACACAAAAAGATAGCAAAAATCAACCTTTTTTTAAAAAACACGTACCGAAAGTGATATTTATGTACAAAAAATAAACAAAATATTCATAAATATTTCACAAAGTTAATTTGCACAAAAGCGTTAGCAGATTGCACAAAAGCATATAAAAAGCCCTTTACAATCGGGTTTTGAGCGATTGTAAAGGGCAAAATAAACAAAAGGTTTATTAACATTTACAAATAGCCAGCTGTCAAAACTGCAGACAGCACAGCAAAATTACAATTTTGATACAATACGCAAAATTGTGCAAAAAATCGACATTAGTTAGTGATTGTGCACTCTGTATCCTTATCAAAAATATGAATCTTATTGATATCGAATGCGATTTCGATCATATCGCCAGGCTTAGCTGTTGAGTGTGGCTCAACTCTAGCTGTAACAGGGATACCGCCGATATTTACATAGAGGTAAATCTCAGCACCCATAAGCTCAGTAACGTCAACGTTAGCTCTGATAACGCCGTTGCCACCGTCGCACTTAGCGATGAACTCAGGCTCATCGTGTACATGCTCAGGACGGATACCGAATCTTACAGCCTTGCCAGCATAAGGAGCGAGGCAGTTGTTCTTATTCTTTGACTCAGGAAGGGTGATAGAATACTCGTCAAACTTAAGAGCATAGTTGTCGCCTTCTTTAACTAAAACTGCGTCAATGAAGTTCATCTGTGGTGAACCGATAAAGCCAGCAACGAATTCGTTACAAGGCATATCGTAAAGATGCTGAGGTGTGTCAACCTGCTGGATAAAGCCGTCTTTCATAACAACGATTCTTGTACCCATTGTCATAGCCTCAGTCTGGTCATGTGTAACGTAAATAAATGTAGTACCAAGTCTCTGATAAAGCTTAGAAATCTCTGTTCTCATGTTAGCACGAAGCTTAGCATCAAGGTTTGAGAGAGGCTCGTCAAGTAAGAATACCTTAGGATCACGAACGATAGCACGACCGAGCGCTACACGCTGTCTCTGGCCACCAGAGAGAGCCTTTGGCTTTCTGTCGAGGTACTCTTCGATACCGAGGATACGAGCAGCTTCCTGAACTCTTCTAGCGATTTCTTCTTTAGGCATCTTTCTGAGTTTAAGACCAAATGCCATGTTATCATAAACTGTCATATGTGGATAGAGAGCATAGTTCTGGAATACCATCGCAATATCTCTGTCCTTTGGAGCTACGTCGTTAGCCAGCATATCGCCGATGTAGAGCTCACCCTTAGAAATATCTTCGAGACCAGCGATCATACGAAGAGTTGTAGATTTACCGCAACCTGAAGGACCAACAAGAATGATAAATTCCTTATCCTCGATCTCAAGGTTGAAGTCTGTTACTGCGACAACGCCGCCATCATAAATTTTGTAAATGTGTTGTAATGAAACTTTTGCCATGTGAAAACCTCCAATAATAGCGTGCAAAACACGTCTACCTATATCAACTAGTATTGTATCACAAATCTTTTTACAATACCACCTATTTTTTCACTAAATATTTGACTGATTTTTTATATAATATTCCCATAAGTAAAAAAATTTAAGCGATTTTAGTCAATTTTATTACGAAATACCAAATTTATTTCCTCTTTTGTCAATTCTCGCGACTGACCGTAGCTTAAACTTCTATCAAGAGACAGCTGCCCTATCTGCACTCTTTCAAGCTCGAGCACTATATATGAGCATGCAGCAAACATTTTCTTGACCTGATGAAACTTTCCTTCGCAGATTTTAACAAGTGCAGTGTAGTCATCAATAGCATCAAAATATGCTTTCTGACACACAGTACCGTCTGCAAGCACTATTCCGTTTTCAAATTCGGTTTTAACACTCTCTGTTAACTTCTTGTCTACTGTAGCCACATAGTGCTTGTACACTTTTTTGTTAGGAGAGAGCATACGATGCGCAAAATCACCGTCATCAGTAATAATCAGCAAGCCTGTGGTGTCTTTATCAAGTCGTCCGGCAGGGAACAGATTCTTCTCAGGCAGTATATCTACAACTGTAGTTGCTGACCTGTCGTTGCTCGCTGAGAGCACACCTTTAGGCTTGTTCATCATATAGTATACAAACTGTCTGTACTGTAGTACTTCGCCACAAACAGTGACTATATCTTTCTCAGGGTCGATTTTGACATCAACCGATTTACAAACAGCAGAATTAAGCAGTATATCGCCTGTTCTTGCAAGCTTTTTTATTTCTTTTCGCGAGTAGCTTGTCTGTGTTGATATTATTTTATCCAATCGTTCTAGATTCTTCATTTCATTCTCCGCAGAAAGTGTACATCGCAGACCCTAAAATCCCTGTCGATATATGACCTGCAATAACTTTATCCTTATATACTATTATAGACGCATATGCATCCGCATAATCTATCTTTAAATCCTTTAATTTATATATATAAAGTGTACACTCTTTCCCTTTATGTTTCTCAAGGTCGAGTCCTTGACTTTTCTGAAGCTCGTTATATTGTGTATAAGTTTCAGTAAACTGTGCGGGGATATGCACCTGTGTAACACTGAATAAACCGTCTGTTTCTATATCAAACTGTCGCATAAAATTATCAGGATCGCTTTCATCAAAAGCAGTGCTATACTCCCCTACGCTTTCACAAGTAGCATTAGGGCTAGGATAATCCAGCGCTACTACCATACACAAAAATGTCACAAGCATACATACAGCAACCACTAAGCAAACAACAATTCTTTTGAGCAATTTTTTTGATATTTTTGATTTTAACGTCACAACAAACATTTCTTGCACCTCATATACATATCTTGTCCTATATATATGAGTGGTAAGAGCTTACTATGATTAAATCAGATATTTTTGTAGATTGTGTGGAGTTTCAGCAAAAACTTCTGCTCCTGCATTAACCATATCTTCGTGTGTGCCGTAGCCATAGGTCACACCAATAAAATCTACGTTGCACTTTTTAGCGCCTATCGCATCATACTTAGTATCGCCTATCATCACAACACGGTCATTCTCACTTGCGTTAAGCTTTGACAGGGCATACGGAATCAACTCTTCTTTCTCTTTTCGACTTCCGTCGATAGTTGAACCGCAGATTTTGTCAAAATATTTATCTACTTTCAAAAGCTCTACTACCTGCGTTGCGATAGCCTCGTGCTTTGATGAACATACAGCAAGCCTGATACCGTTTTTCTTGCATTCATCAAGCGTTTCTTCTATTCCTTCAAACAACGCATTCATTCTTAATCCGTCAACATCGTAGAGCTTTACGTAAATCTCTACTGCCTGCTGGGCTTCCTGTGCGCTCAATCCACAGAGTTTCTGGAATGTATTAAGTAGTGGCGGACCAATAAACTTGCTGTAATCTGACAAATCAGGATGAGGCTTGTCCATCACATCTAGCGTCTTTTCAAGACAATATCTGATACCCTCAGCACTTGCCGAAATAGTTCCATCAAGATCAAAAAGGGCAATATCATATTTTTTCATTTCTATCACCTTTACAGTCAAAATAAAAAATTCTTTATTTTGTACTCACTTTATGATATAATACTACAAAATATTAGTTTGAGCAATACTCATAGACTGGAGAATAAAGATGAAACTTGGTATTGTTGGCTTGCCAAATGTAGGCAAGAGTACACTTTTTAACGCTATTACAAATGCAGGTGCGCAGTCAGCTAACTATCCATTCTGCACAATAGAACCGAATGTCGGCGTGGTTGCAGTTCCTGACAAACGTCTGGACAAACTCGCACAGATGTATGACCCTGAAAAATATACTCCTGCAACAATCGAATTTGTTGATATTGCAGGTTTAGTTAAAGGCGCATCAAAAGGCGAAGGTCTTGGTAACAAGTTCCTATCTAACATCAGAGAATGTGACGCTATCGTGCACGTTGTAAGATGTTTTGACAATGACGATATTATTCATGTTGAGGGTAGCATTGACCCTATCCGTGATATTGACACTATCAATCTTGAGCTCATACTCTCTGACGTTGAAATAATCCGTCGCAGAATCGATAAAGCTCAGAAAATGACCAAAGCTGATAAAAAATATCAGGCTGAGGTTGATTTCTTCAAACGTGTTGAAGATGCATTAAACGACGGCAAAACAGCAAGATCTGTAGAATGTACTGACGAAGAGAAAGCTCTTCTCTCTGAAGTTGCGCTACTTACTAACAAGCCCGTTATCTATGCAGCAAATATGAGCGAAGCTGATTTCGAATCAGGTATCGATAACAACGAAAGACTACAGACAGTAAGAGAACTCGCTTCTACTGAGGGCGCAGCTGTGCTTCCTATCTGTGCTGAACTCGAAGAACAGATCATAGAAATGGATAAAGAAGAAAAAGAACTTTTCCTTTCTGATATGGGTCTTGAGCAGTCGGGTCTTGATCGTCTTATCAACGAATGCTACTCACTTCTCGGTCTTATCTCATACCTCACAGCTGGCAAGCCTGAAGTAAGAGCATGGACTATCAAAAATGGTACTAAGGCACCTGGCGCTGCAGGTAAAATCCACTCCGACTTTGAGCGTGGCTTCATCCGCGCTGAGGTTATCGCTTATGACGATCTTATCGAATGCGGTTCTATGGCTGCTGCAAAAGAAAAAGGATTAGTCAGATCTGAAGGTAAAGAGTACGTTATGAAAGACGGCGACGTTGTACTGTTCAGATTCAACGTTTAATAAGTAAGTAAGCAATTAAATTAACGTATAATAACAAAAAGGCACTCGAAAACCGAGTGCCTTTTCTTATTTATCATTAGACAGTATTAGCTTGATTACATCGTCGTGTTCCATATGCATTATCGACGCAAATTCCGATGTTATAAGTCGTAAACAATCTTTGTAAATCCGCTCATCAGACGAAGGAAGATGTCTTCCTTTCTCTAACATACTGAGGTTTCTCAAATGTAATGTACGCAGTAGTGTGATGTTTGTTTTTATATCGCCATCTGCTAAAATCCTACGATACGTCTGTACTCTTTCAAGGCTATTTTCTATCCAATCTATACTCTCGCAATCAGCATCCTTCAGAATCTCTCTAAGCTCATTTTTTGTAGGAACATTACGCATACGTAAAACAAGCTTTTCGTTATCAACAGGAACATAAATCACACTCTTATCAGTATCAACAGGTTGCAAAACATAGTATTCACGCATTGTACCAGTAAGATTATTCTCAGTTATTTCGATAATTTTACATATACCGCTAGATCCGTAAATAATATTTTCTCCTACTGTAAACATTAACAAAACCCCTGTTCTGAATCTATACATAAATTATAGCATCAGAACACAAAAAATGTCATAGGCAATGTAACCAAAAACAAGCAATTTCGACTTGCAAGAAAGTAAGAAATATTAACAGTGATTAAACAAAAAGAGGGTGGCTTACAAAGACACCCTAACGATTGAAATCAATATATTACTAAAAAACTTGCATTAAATAACGTAACCTACTATCACGCCTCGTTGTGCTGCGCTGTTCCTCGAAAAACTCCTACTCGCCTAACCACCCTGTAGACACTTCGTGTCTTTAGGGCAGTCCCGACTCGTATGTCGTTTTTGCGAGGGCTCCGCACCTCGGCGCTTAAACTTGGAGCTGAAGACGTGAATCGAACACGCGACATCGTCGTCGCAAAACCTTTCAATTCCAAGTAGGCTTTCTCCTACTCTCCATCTTTCGGTTTGCTCCTCCTCTCCCCAAAATCATAGATTTCGGGGTCCCCCAGCAGGTCGCTTGCGTATATTAAACACTAAAAAGAGGGGTGCCTTACAAAGACACCCTGGCGATTAATATCACTATATATTACTTAAAACTTTGCACTATTAATAACGCCACTACTATCACGCCTCGTTGTGCTGCGCTGTTCCTCGAAAAACTCCTACTCGCCTAACCACCCTGTAGACACTTCGTGTCTTTAGGGCAGTCCCGACTCGTATGTCGTTTTTGCGAGGGCTCCGCACCTCGGCGCTTAAACTTGGAGCTGAAGACGTGAATCGAACACGCGACCTGCTGATTACGAATCAGCTGCTCTACCTACTGAGCTACTCCAGCAAAATTATTATCTAAAATTATAACCCACACACCTAGATTTTTCAAGGGTATTTGCCGATATTTTGAGAGTGCATAAAGCATCTGAGACAAAAAGTCACCTATATTTGTGGGTGACAAATCACCACAATATAATAAAATCACTACAGCATATACTACTTAAAAGGAGTGTGCATGTGATGATTTTTGAAAATGATACTATAGCCGAGAGACTTCGTACTTATAGAGTAAACTGCGGTTTAACTCAATCTCAGGTTGCTAATGCAATCGGCATGGAACGTACTGGGTACGGTGGATATGAAACCGGAAGAGCTCAACCGAGTCTTGAGACTATCGTTAAGCTCGCTCAGATTTTCAGAGTAGACCCTAAAGACATACTGCCAAGCGAGCTTTCTCTCTCATTCAGAGACAGCAAAAACGACGCACCTTCTTCTAAGCCGATATACACTCTTACTAAAGACGAGCAGTCTCTGCTTATTTCATACAGATTGCTAACCGACAGGGAAAAATCACGTGTTTTAGCAAAAATCACGAATATGTCACAAAGCAAGAGATAATTATTTTTACATTATATATAGATATAAAGTCTTTACTTTTATATTCTATTGTGATAAAATAACATTTAGCCGCGTTCTCGGTTTTGGGAGTAAGCCGTATTACGGACATCACCGTCCCTTTTCTGTGACGTCGGAAATATATTTAAAAAGGTGGTAAACTCATGCTTAAAGAAGAAAAGATTGCTATCATGCAGGAATACGCTATGCACGAAGGCGACACAGGTTCTCCTGAAGTTCAGATTGCTCTTTTAACAAAGAGAATCAACGACCTCACAGAGCACCTCAAGGTTCACAAGAAGGACCATCACTCACGTCGTGGCTTGTTCAAAATGATCGGTCAGAGACGTGCTCTCCTTGATTATCTCATCAAGGTAGACATCGAGAGATATCGTTCTATTATTGCTAGACTCGGTATCCGTAAGTAAGCATCACCTTAGGGCAGACGATTTTTTCGTTTGCCCTATATTGCGTTTTTTACAGGATTTTTGCATTTGTTATTTAGCGGTAAAACGAGCAGATTTTGGCAAGATTATCTACTTAATCTGTTGGTTTTATTGCTAAAAATACGGTGTAAAAAATCCTGTGTAGATATTATATTTTTACAGGAGGATTTTATTATGGCAAACTCAATGATGACTTTTGACAAATTCAGAGTTTTCGAAACCGAATTTGCAGGCAGACCACTTGTTATCGAAACAGGTAAGATGACTCAGCTTGCAAATGGTGCATGTTTAGTCCGCTACGGCGAGACAGTTGTTCACGTTGCTGCTACAGCTGCAGCAAAGCCAAGAGATGGCATTGACTTCTTCCCACTTTCAGTTGACTTTGAGGAGAAGCTCTACTCAGTAGGTAAGATCCCTGGCAGCTTTTTAAAGCGTGAGGGCAGACCAACTGACAAGGCAGTTCTTGTATCTCGTGTTATCGACAGACCTATCCGCCCACTCTTCCCTAAGGATATGAGAAACGATGTTTCTATCGTATGTACAGTAATGAGCGTTGACCCTGACTGTATGCCTGAAATCGCAGCTATGGTTGGTACTTCAATCGCACTTTCAATTTCTGATATTCCATGGAATGGTCCTATCTCTTCTGTATCAGTTGGTCTTGTTGATGGCGAAATCGTTATCAACCC
>JAUMXP010000180.1 GCA_030529125.1 Eubacteriales bacterium
TATATTTGCAGGGATAATCATACACAGCGTGAGCACAAGCGCGACTATACACATAATGCTTCGTTTCATATTTTTCTCCAAGAATTGTTGTATACTTTATTGTACCACATAAGTCAAGTGTACAATTAGAGTAAATAAGCTATTATTAGTATTTTCAATTAATAAAGAAATATTTTTGTATATAAAAGTTAAAGGGTACACCATACTTGATGTACCCTTAATCGTTGGTGCGGGTGACAGGACTTGAACCTGCACGGGGATGCCACCAGAACCTAAATCTGGCGCGTCTGCCAATTCCGCCACACCCGCAAATTTTATTGCTATGATATTATATATTAAATTTGCATTAATGTCAAATGTATTAGTTTACATTTTTTATACGCTGTGATATATTTTTATTATTGGGAGGTTATAGTATGGATTTATTAGGGCGATATTTTTATGGACAATATAAAATGGGTATACTTAATTATTGCGATGTTTCTATTACAATTCGTAAAACGGAACTGTCTTGTAATGGTTTGCAGCCAGCCGATTCTACGTTTAAAGAGTTTTTTGAGTACAATACAATAATAAGTCTAGACGATATTAAAGGCGTTGAATTAGTAGATATTCGCGGTAAAGCCTTCCTCGTAATTAAATACACTTTAAATCACCATACTATACCTAAAAGTATTTATTTTTCGGGAATTGATGATTTATCTGAGTGTTATAGTGCCATTATAGGTGCGATAGATAATAGAGCAAAAGAGCGCCAACATATGCTGGAAATTAAGTTGGCTGAAGAAGAGAAAAAACGCTTGTTCGAAATTGAGTCGCAGAAATTCTACGATGATTGCTATAACTTCCATATTAAAGAAGGTACGAAACGATTTGATATACTTAATGATAAGAACAAATTAGTTACTATCTATGTCGATGAAAACAAGTCGTTGAAGTTTTTACAGATTGATGGATATAAGAAGCTTGAAGATGTAGGTGTCATTATATACGAACACATCCATTATTATGATCGTGCAGGTGCTGTTTACTACATAAGTGAAACAAACGGCAGCTTGTCTAGTACATCGGGTCAGTTTACTGGTGCGAGTATTTCGAAGTCAGCTGTGCTTACACATGGTATCTTATTCGGAGCGTTAGGTTTAGCCACTGCGGCTTTGATGTCATATAAGCCCGCACAGATGACTCCATCAGAAACTCATTTTAATATGAAATCTGAAGCTAGAAGAATCGATGAGAGAAGTGTTATTTTAAACTATTATTCACTTGATGAAAAACAGTTTGTTGATATGGAACTGCCACAGGAGATCTTTAACTATCTGCAGACTTATCTTCCTGATAAAAAGTACGATATTGTTAAAGAAATTGAGCGACGCAGTGCGATAAATAAGGTAGAAGTAGACAAACTTCCGGTTTCGGTAAAATCGAAAGAATTACCAGCTGGTAATATGTTGTCACTTGATGAGTTTAAAGAGAAAGTTGAGAAGCTTAAGTTTATGCGTGAAGCAGGACTTATCGATGATACTGAGTTTGATGTTGAAAAGAAAAAACTGTTACAATCTATTTAAAAACAGGGATACCACAGCGGTATCCCTATTTTATTTACATACAAAAAGAGGGTACCTACTGGTACCCTCAAATTAGTGTTATTATTCGTAGTCAACAACGTTAACCCATGAAAGGAGGAAGTCGCGCTCTGCTTCGTTGCCCTTAACAGACTGTGATGCAGCAACGATAGGCATCCATTTCTGAACGTACTGTAAAGCTGTGTCGCTCTTCTTGCAGAACAGGTTTAAGTATTTTTTAGCGATATCATCCTGTTTTGCAAGGCAGAACAAAAGGTAAGTTCTTGCAGCGTCAGCAGAAGCGTTACCCTGTGTTGCGTGAGCCCAGTCGATAATGTATGCAGTGCCGTCTTCTTTGATAATAATGTTAGATGGGTTGAGGTCGCCGTGGCAAACTTTCTTGTGCTTAGGCATACCCTCGAGTCTTGTGTGAAGCTCGTAACGAGTAGTTGCATCAAGCTCAGTCTGGCTGATTTTGCTATTCATCTTATCCTTGAGCTTGTTTAAGAGAGGACAAGTTTTAGAGTGAATCTCAAGCTGAATGTCAACGAGCTTTTCGAGGTATTCATCTGTCTTTTCAGGATTCTTTTCCATAAGTTCAGCAAGTGTTTCGCCTTCGATAAACTCAGTGACGATAGCCCATTTGCCGTCAATCATAGTAACTTCGCTGATTGCAGGGATGTTAAGACCTGTTTCTTCGATTCTTGCTGTGTTCAAAGCTTCGTTTAATACGTCAGCTTTAGAATAATCAGAACTGAAAACTTTGATACATTTATCATTGTCTCGATAAATAGTTTTATTGCTTCTTACTGCGATTACATTGTCAAAATTCATAGTTATGTCCTCCTTATCAGATTTCAGTATGTGTGCCATAATAAGCATTCAGGTACATCTGCTTGAGTTCGCTCATAAGAGGATAACGTGGGTTAGCACCTGTGCACTGGTCGTCAAATGCCTGCTCAACCATATCGTCAAGTCTATCTAAGAATTCTGCTTCATCAACATCGTAGTCTTTGATAGTAGCCTTGATACCAACCTGTGCTTTTAAATCGTTGATAGCTTTAATAAGAGCTTCCATCTTTTCTTCGTCTGTGTTACCGCCTAAACCTAAAGCGTCAGCAATCTCAGCGTAACGAGCTAAAGTGTGTGGGTGGTCATACTGTGAGAATGTACCCATTTTAGCAGGAGCCTCACTTGCGTTAAAACGGAGAACTTCTTCAATCATAAGTGCGTTAGCAACACCGTGTGGCAGATGATGGAAAGCACCTAATTTATGAGCCATTGAGTGACAAACACCTAAGAATGCGTTAGCAAATGCCATACCTGCGATTGTAGCGGCATTAGCCATCTTTTCTCTAGCTTCAACGTCAGTAGCGCCGTTCTCGTATGCACGTGGGAGATACTTGAAGATGTTTTTGAGTGCCTGAATTGCAAGACCGTCAGTGTAGTCTGTAGCAAGCATTGCGGCATAAGCCTCAACTGCGTGTGTTACAGCGTCGATACCTGATGCTGCTGTAAGACCCTTTGGAGCACTCATATGGAAATCTGTGTCGATGATAGCCATATTTGGAAGTAACTCGTAGTCAGCGAGTGGATAT
>JAUMXP010000028.1 GCA_030529125.1 Eubacteriales bacterium
CTCTACGCTTTGAAAGCATGATTGTGCCTTCCTGATCGTTTGTCTTCATGATGAGAAGCTCAAGCTCGTCACCGATCTTAACAACATCCTCAGGATTGTTGATTGGAGCAGCAGAAAGCTCGTCAAGTGGAATGAAACCAGCCTGTTTTCTGCCAACATCAACAAAAACCTCGTTTGGCGCAATGCCAACAACAACGCCCATAACCCTTTCATTTGTATTTAAACTTTTGAGGGATTCTTCTAACATCGCCTCAAAATTCTCAAAATCGTTTGTTTCGCTGGATTTAATTACTTCGCTCATTGTATCCAGTACCTCCTTTATAATCCTTGCCGGTGTAGAAGCACCAGCAGTTACGCCAATAGACTGAGCTTTAGCTATAACATTCATATCAAGGTCGCTCGATGTTTCGACTAAGTAGGTGTTGTCACAATTACGCTTGCATATAGAAAACAACTTGCAAGTATTGGAGCTGTGTTTATCGCCTATAATAATCATACAATCAGAGGACTTTGACAGAGCGTCTGCTTCAGCCTGTCTTTCCGACGTAGCATTACATATTGTATCAAAAATTTCTGCGTTTGTATATACTTTTTTGATATTTTTTAAACAAATTTTCCATAGACTTACGTCAAATGTAGTCTGAGCAACAACGCAGATGTCTTTAATATTCTTATTTAGCATTATATCAAGTGAATTATTAAGTTCCTCGATATTTTTAAAGGTATAGCAATCGTTTACGCAGTGACCGACTATACCCATAACTTCTGGGTGATTCTTATCCCCTGCTATCAGAACAGTTTTGTTGTTCTCGCTTGCACTCTTTACTATTCTGTGAATCTTAGACACAAAAGGGCAAGTCGCGTCTACAGTCTCGCATGACATCTGAGCCAACTTATCATAAACAGATTTAG
This sequence comes from Eubacteriales bacterium, assembly GCA_030529125.1. Lineage (GTDB taxonomy): Bacteria > Bacillota > Clostridia > Oscillospirales > Acutalibacteraceae > Ruminococcoides. The sequence continues at coordinate 913 of JAUMXP010000028.1, forward strand.
GCACACCATGAGAACGAATAACTACGGTATCGTAATCTTTAGCATCCTCAATATCGTCTACTGAGAAAACGCCTTTATGTTCAAGTTCTGACACCATTTCTTTATTATGAATAATAGGGCCTAAAGTGCACACCTTAGACTCAGTATCAGCAAGGGAATTCACAATATTGACAGCACGATTAACACCAAAACAGAATCCTGCTGTTTTAGCAACAGTTATCTTCATGATAAATCCTGCTCTCTGAGCTGGGCGAGTTTTTCCATCATTCTTCTGGATGCTTCGCGGTACTCACGAGCACCACCCTTATCAAAGCCGAGTTCTTCTAAAGTAACAGGCTCTCCGAAATGGCAAACACGCTTTTTGTTAATAATAGTGATGCAAACAGGAATAACAGGTGTCTGTGTGTGATATGCAATTAATGCAGCACCGTTTTTAGGCTTTAAGAACTCGCCGTCTTTTGAACGTGTACCTTCAATAAAGATACCCATGATTTCGCCAGCTTCAACAATCTCTTCAAAATGCTTAACAGATGAAACATCACCCTTGCCTCTATCTACAGGAAAACAACCGATTGAACGGAAAAACCAGTTGTTAAATTTTTTCTCAAATAGCTCAGCTTTAGCCATAAAGTGAACATAACGATGCTTCTGACCAATTGCAACAACAACCGGGTCAACCGCAGAAACATGGTTACAAACAAGTATGTACGCACCTTTTTTAGGCAGATTGTTCTTGTTCACATATTTAGCTTTAAAAATTACTTTTAATATCGGAGAAAGAACGAATCGTAAAAACGAATACATCTTTGGTTTAAATTTCATATCACATGTGCTCCTTCATTATTGAAATTAGCTTTGCTACAGACTGCTCCAGGTCAAGGTCTGATGTATCTACTAGTATAGAATCATCAGCAGGTTTAAGCGGAGCAGTTTCCCTATGTGAGTCGTTATAATCACGAGTAACAACGTCGTTTAAAACATCATCGAACTTTACATCCATGCCTTTTTCTATAAGCTCGTCATATCTGCGTTTAGCCCTAACCTCAGCGGAAGCAGTAAGGAAAATCTTAATCTTTGCATCAGGTAATACCACTGTTCCGATATCTCTGCCATCCATAATAACATTATTAGTCTTAGCCATATTGCGCTGTAAATCAAGCAGAAATGCTCTGACCTGTGGAATAGCAGAAACATCTGATGCATACATAGAAATCTCAGGTGTACGGATAAGCGAACTTACATCTTCGCCATTTAAAAGCACTACCTGTTCGTGATTTTCATTAAAAGCAAGCTCAACTTTAATAGTATTCAAAAGCTCTAAAATACCTTCAACATCTTTTGAACCAATACCGTTTCTGTATGCAGACAAACCAATAGCACGATACAGAGCACCAGTGTCAACATAAATAAAAGATAGCTCTTTTGCCGCAAGTTTTGCGATAGTAGATTTACCTGCACCTGCAGGTCCGTCAATAGCAATAGCAATATTCATAATATACTTCCTTATAATTATAATTCAGTTTATAGCAGCATTCATACCGGCTAAATATCCGGTTGAAAATGCAATTTGTAAATTAAATCCGCCTGTGTACGCATCAACGTCCAGAACTTCACCTGCGAAATACAAGTTTTCTGCCACCTTGCTTTTCATAGTTTTAGGTTCGATCTCGTTGACATTAACTCCACCACAGGTGATAATTGCTTCCTCAATAGGTCTGAAGCCTTTAATTTTAACTTTGAAATCCTTAAGATTATCAACTAATGATTCACGCATTTTTGCGGTGATGCTGTTACATTTAGTGTGTGGATCTATTGAGCAAATATCAAGCAAAACCGGAATCAGGCTTTTTGGCATAAGCTCAAAAAGAGAATTGCAAATATCTTTATTGATAAATTTAGCAAAGTCTTTGAGTAAGCGAGCATCAAGAGTAGCTCTGTCGAGCGCAGGTTTCATATCGATATGAACTGTGTACTTATCTGCAGTCATATCTTTCATATGTGCGCTGGAGGACAATATCGTAGGGCCTGATAAACCAAAATGAGTAAACAGCATCTCACCAAAGTCATTGTATATTTCTTTACTCGAATTATTATCAACGACCGATACTGCTACGTTTCTAAGCGCTAGTCCTTGTAATTCTTTGCACACAACATCGTCACTTACAAGTGGAACAAGAGATGGAGTTGGTGTTTTCACCGTGTGACCTGCGCTCTTAGCAAAAGCGTATCCGTCACCGGTTGATCCTGTCCTTGGATAACTTTTGCCACCTGTAGCAACAATAACACTATCAGCGTAGTATGTGCCTGATGCGGTTTTAACACCTATGACAGCATTATCTTTCAGCACTAGTCCTTTGACAGTTTCATTAATTATCTCAACACTGTTGCGTGTGATAAACTTCTTCATAGCATCACACACATCAGACGCTTTGTCTGACACAGGGAAAACTCGATTACCACGTTCAACCTTGGTTGAAACTCCTAAATCTTCAAAAAAAGCTACAGTATCATAGGTGGAGAATGCGTTAATCGAACTATACATAAAACGAGAATTGGTAGGAATATTAGAAATAAACTCGTCGTTATCACAGAAATTTGTGATGTTGCATCTACCTTTTCCGGTTATCAGTAGCTTTCTGCCGGTTTTCTCATTTTTTTCAAAAAGAGTAACCTGTGCTCCATTTTCTGCCGCTACACCTGCTGCCATCATGCCTGCAGGTCCTCCGCCGACTACTATTACCTTCTTACTTTTCATTTATACTATCCTCTTTGCTTTGTGACGCATATATGTCATGTTCAAGCCAAACCTGTTCAAGCTTAGAGAAGGTTTCTTTCACATCATCTTTGCGCTTGATAACCATAGCTACAATCAAAGCGTTAATAAGGCTCAGCGGAGCAACTAAAGAATCGACAATAGATGCAATATCACTTCTTGCGATAAGAATTGAATCCGCAGTCTGAACAAGCGGAGATACCATACTGTCAGTTATAGCAACAACATGAGCACCACGCTCATGAGCAAAACTCATAGCATCTACTGCCATTGTGCTATATCGAGGAAAGCTGATACCAATCATTACATCTTTATCAGTTATTCTGAAAAGCTTTTCGTAATTAGTTGTTTTACTGGTGGTATTCAGCATAATAACATTACCAAACATCAAATCAAGATAGTAGCCTAAGAAGCTTGCTATGTATGATGCTGACTTAACACCAAATATATAAATATGTTCAGCGTTAATAATATTATCAACAGCGCGTTCAAAATCCGCGCGTGAAATTTCTTCTATAGTACGCTTGAGCTTGTCTATGTCCTGATTTAGCACAGTATCGAGAACATCTTTGTCTCCTATTCTGCCTGTTGTAACTTCGATACGCTGAATAGAAGTCAGCTTGTCTCTGATCATTTCCTGCATTGCTTTCTGAAGTCCCGGATAACCAGCATAGCCGATTTCTGTAGCAAAGCGTACAACAGTACTCTCAGATACACCAACAATCTCGCCAAGCTTCGCTGCAGTCAAAAAAGCCGCCTCATCGTAATGTTCTTCTATAAAAGAAGCGATTCTACGCTGTCCTTTAGAAAATTTATCTTTTGCTAAATCAATGCGAACTAAAAGATTAGATACCATAGTATCACCTCGTAACATAATCACTTCATTTTATCACATTCGCTTGCATTTTTCAATAAAAAACAATGTATTTCAATCCCATTTTTCACAAAATCTGAAATATTAATGATTTTTTGTTGCAAAAAAGGTCTGCAATCACTTACAGACCTTTAAATTAAATAATATTTTTAGCATAGAATAAAAGTGCTTCTTTAGTATTTGGAAGTTTGCCTTCAATAACTTTATTTAAAAGCTCAGAAAGAATTTTTCCAATTATCTCACCACTTTGCACTCCAAGATGAATAATATCTTTTCCGTTAACTGCAAGTGAGTCTAGCGAGTAACACTCATCACTCTCAAGGATTCTGAGATACTCACTCAAAACTTTGTCTAGTGTACCTATTTTTTCTTCACGTTTGTACATTGACTGAGCTAGTATATCAGCACGCTGTATAGAAAGTAGCATTGAAAAGATATTAGTACCTAAATCGCGCATATAGCGTTTAATCTCAGCGGTGTCTGGCTTTATACGATTATCATGGTTTTCAATCAGCGTATTAACATCGTTTACAAAATATGAAGGATACTTCAATCGTTTCAGTATAGTGGTCGCCATAGCAGCACCAAGTTTCTGATGATTAGGAAAATGCGATGCGCCTTTTTTGTCATTAAAAACTGTCATAGGTTTTCCGATATCATGCAAAAGCATCGTAGTTCGTAAAACTTCATCAGGTGGTGTATTTTTGACAGCGCTGACAGTGTGTCGCCATAAATCCTTATTGTGATGCTTAGAATTCTGATCAAAACCGAACATACTGGAAACTTCAGGAATAAAAACAGCGATAACATCTCTATATCGTCTTAAAATGAAATCGACATGATCTCCGCATAAAAGTTTAGATAATTCTTTATTTATACGCTCAGGAGCAACCATAGACAGCCTATCTCGGTTATTAATTATAGACACAGAAGTATTGTGTTCGATAGAATAACCAAATGTAGAAGCAAACCTCAAAGCTCTCAAAATTCGCAGTGCATCTTCGGTGAATCTGACATCAGGATCACCGATGCAACGTATTACACCCAGCTCTAAATCTCTGATACCGTTGTACTCATCAACAAGTCCGACTCTATCATTATATGCAATAGCGTTAATAGTAAAATCCCTGCGGGATAAATCGTCAGACAATGTAGTAGAAAATGTAACAGAATCAGGATGGCGCGAATCAGCATAATCACCATCAGTACGATAAGTTGTAATCTCGTAGTTTTTGTTATCGATAACTACACAGATGGTGCCGTATTTTTTACCAATATCAATAGTGGTGAAAGAAGAAAAACAGTTTTCGATTTCATCAGGTGTCGCATTAGTTGTAAAATCCCAGTCGTTGACATTTCTGCCACTAAGCGAATCACGAACACAACCGCCGACAGCAAAGCACTCAAAGCCGTTGTTCTCAAGCGTCTCTATAATAAACGACGCTACTTCAGGCAAAACAATCTTCATATTCTCACCACCAAAGATAAAATACAATTTTATTACATTATATCATAATAAAGCCAATTTTCAATGAATATTCGAGTTTTTTGAACAATACATAGCAATTAATTTTTCTTGAGATTTTGTTTCCAAACTAAACGACGATTTACTACACAAGATAATAGTGGCGACAGAAAAGGACGGTGATATGTTGCAAGTCAAAAAAACAAAAAATATTGTTGCCATTATATTAGTATTTATATCATTATTTAGCTTTATTCCAGTAAACGCTGAAGAAGCTTATCCTGAGAAAGTAATTTTAGGCGGTACGCCATTCGGACTCAAGATTTTTACAAATGGTGTTATAGTTATCAGAATTAACGATGATGACTCCCCTGCTAATCAATGCGGAATAAAAATCAACGACATCATTACTAAAGCAAACGGAACAAATATCACTAGTAACGAAACGCTCAAAGAGATAATCGAAAACTCAGACGGTGAGACGATAACTCTGACACTGAGCAGAGATTCACAAGTGATTACTAAGAAAATTACTCCAAAAAGAGACCTGAACGGTAACTATGCTCTAGGTATGTGGATAAGAGATTCAACAGCAGGAATCGGTACTGTGACTTTTTTCGACTATGAAAGCAATAAATTCGGAGCATTAGGACACGGTATTTGTGATAAAGACACGGGAATGTTAATGCCACTATCAGACGGTGAGATTTTGTCAGCTACTATCAGCAACTTCACAAAAGGTTCTGATGGTTGTGTCGGTGGACTAAACGGATTTTTTGACAACGATAAAATTGGTGATATAAAAGTAAACAACGACTACGGGATATATGGGTACTACGAAAACACGAATAACTCAAAAATTGTAGAAATAGCCGATGATAACGAAATAAAAACAGGCAAAGCGAAAATAGTATCCACAATTAATAAAGATAAACCTGAAGAATATGATGTAGAAATAGTAAAAGTCGATTTAAACGAAAATAGCGGGCATAACTATGTAATAAAAGTAACGGATAAGAAGCTTATTGAAAAGACCGGTGGTATTATTCAGGGCATGTCGGGTAGTCCGATTATCCAGAACGGAAAGCTCATAGGTGCTGTAACCCATGTATTTGTTAATTCACCGGAACAAGGATACGGAATATCTATCTCAAATATGCTATCAAACTATCAGTTATTTGAATAATTTACCAAATTTTTAGATATTAAAAGCTTTAAATCCTCACTTTTTGAAAAAAATTATTATATCCTATTGCTATTTTTACCAATTTATGGTAGTATATCTTCACAATCATAAATTGGGAGATGTAAAAATGAACGACAAAATTAAACTTCTGATGACACACGACACAAATGAAGCAACAACAGAAACTCAAAACGCACTTATAGCACACAACATCGTAACAAGCTTTTGCACAAAAGACGGTGAAGAACTAATATCTAAAATTTCTTCACTCGAGCCTGATGTTGTAATGATGGATCTATTCATGACACGTATTGATGCGATAGGTGTAATGCGTACTATTATGCAAAAAGAACTAAGAAAATCACCAATGTTTATAGTGTACTCTTCTTTTGATTCCCCTGTACTTGAACGCGAGGTTATGAGTTCAGGAGCGACCTACTTTGTGCTCAAGCCTTACAATATCGAAGAGCTGGCACAGAATATTGTCAGACTGCATAATAGATCTAGTCTGATACAAAAAGGCGGAATTAAAGCAGTTCCGCTAGATAGTTACTCTATTGAAGTCAAAGTAACTGAAATACTACACCAGATTGGTGTACCTGCTCATATCAAAGGATATCACTATCTAAGAGATTCTATTATTATGAGTATTGAACAACCGGATATCATCAACGCTGTTACCAAACAACTCTATCCTTCTGTTGCCAAAAAATATTCTACAACCAGTTCACGTGTTGAACGAGCAATAAGACACGCTATAGAAGTAGCGTGGGATCGCGGAGATGTAGAAGTCCTGAACTCATACTTTGGTTACACTATTCAGGGCAGTCGAGGCAAGCCTACAAACAGTGAATTTATCGCAATGATTTCTGATAAACTGCGTTTACAGCTAAGATCTGCAAGTTGATATATACTGATATGATTAAGAAAAGGGTGCTCTGTTGAGTGCCCTTTTCAGTTTTTGTTTATTGACATTAAAATCAGTTATGATAAAATTAGAGTAATAATTATTAAGGGAATGGTGTTTTGAAAAAAGTAAAATTTGACATAACGGGTATGTCGTGCTCAGCGTGTTCAGCTCATATAGAAAAGAGTGTGAACAAACTTGACACTGTGAGTGCAAACGTTAATTTATTGAGTAACAGTATGGTTGCTCAATTTGACGAAAACGTTGTTTCTGTCAACGACATAATTAAGGCTGTAACTGATGTCGGCTACGGTGCTACTGTTCACAACGATAAAAACAAAAAAGAGAAAAAATCTCTCAACATAAAGCTCATCAAATTAGTTATATCTGCTGTACTGTTAGTCCCTCTTATGGTTATTGCTATGGGTCATATGTTTTCGATTCATATTAATGATACCGTATCAGTTACGTTGCAGATTATACTTACTGCAATTATAGTAGGGCTGAACTTCAAGTATTTCACAAGCGGATTTAAAGGGATAATTAAATTATCACCTAATATGGATACACTCATTGCGCTTGGCGCTACAGCTTCGATTGTGTATAGTGTCATAGCTATTTTTACGACTGATGACTATATTCATAATCTTTACTTTGAATCAGCCGCTATGATACTCACCTTTGTATCAGTTGGAAAATACTTTGAATCAAGGTCAAAATCTAAAACTACAGAAGCTATATCAAAACTTATACAACTTGCTCCTGACAAAACAACAGTCAGAAGAAACTCTGTAGAAATGGTTATCCCAACTGACGAAGTTGTAATTGGTGACACTGTATTAGTAAAAACCGGCGACAGAATATCCGTTGATGGTAAGGTAATTTCAGGTAATGGTCATACTGATGAATCTTCTCTCACAGGTGAAAGCATGCCGGTTAATAAAGACGTTAACGATGAAGTGTTCTGTGGCACTGTGCTTATCAGCGGATATATTGAAATAAAAGCTGAAAAAGTTAAGGAAGACACTACCTTATCAAAAATCATTTCACTTGTTGAAAATGCAGCAGCATCAAAAGCACCTATCGCAAAGGTTGCTGATACTGTAAGTAAATTTTTCGTACCGTTAATCATAACACTTTCGATTTTGACATTCATAATCTGGAACTTCAGCCAGAACGAAATAGCAACATCGCTGTCGTTTGCTATTGCTGTGCTTGTTATCTCATGTCCGTGTGCGTTAGGTCTAGCAACACCAACAGCTATTATGGTTTCCACAGGTGTCGCAGCGTCTAACTCAATACTCATCAAGTCATCACAATCGCTGGAAATCCTAAGCAAAGTCAAAAACGTCGTATTTGATAAAACAGGTACAATAACTAAAGGTAAACCTGAAATTATAGATATTAAGCTGTTTGAAGACATAGATAAAGAGGAATTTATCAAAATAGTTGCGAGCATCGAAAAGCTGTCTTCGCATCCTCTCGCCCACGCTGTAGTAAACAAATACAACAACACTGACTACTATGATGTCAGTGATTTTACTACTATTACTTCTAAAGGTGTTAGCGCAAATATCGATAATAACAACTACAAAATAGGTAATTATGATTTTGTTAACACTGAATTCAATGAGAATGATATTGACAGTGTTTTCACTAAACTTTATGTAACTGAAAACAACACCCCTCTGGGAATTATCTACATCACTGACAAGATAAAAGACAGCAGCAAATGGGCAATAACTACACTCAACAATATGGGGATAAACACCTATATGCTCACTGGTGATAATCAAAACACTGCTGAATATGTAAAAAAAGAGACAGGTATCACCAATGTTTACGCTCAACTGATGCCTGATGAAAAAGAACAAATTGTCAGTGATATAAAGAAAAACGGCATAACCGTTATGGTCGGTGACGGTATCAACGACTCACCTGCACTAGTAACAGCTGATGTAGGTATCGCTATAGGAGCAGGAACAGACATAGCTATTGACTCTGCAGACATAATACTAACTAGAAGTGATTTGTCTGATGTTGTCACAGCTATAGAAATCAGTAAAAAAACACTTAAGAATATAAAAGAGAATCTCTTCTGGGCATTTATTTACAATGTAATATTCATTCCGATTGCTGCAGGTGCCCTCTACCCTGCGTTTAACATAAGACTTGAGCCTATGTTTGGTACGATTGCAATGAGTCTGAGTTCTATATGCGTTGTAATGAATGCACTAAGATTAAAATTATATAAACCAAAAAGTATACCAAGGAGTGATAATAATATGAAAACAATGGTAATTGAAGGTATGATGTGTATGCACTGCAAAGCACACGTAGAAAAAGCACTCAACGATATAGACGGAGTTAGCGCTACAGTTGATCTGGAATCAAAAACTGCTACTATCGACGGTGATGTTGATAACGATATTCTCACAAAAGCTGTTACAGACGCAGGATATACTGTTATCTCGGTAAAATAAAACTAAAGGCTGTATGCAATACGCATACAGCCTTTGTTATTTATTATTAAGCTTCGTCTGATTTTTGGTTATCTGTAGCAAAAACTTCTTTAAATGTTGTCGCCATAGTAGCTATTCCCTGAAGTTCAGATGGGATAAAAATTTTAGTAGCTTTACCGTCAGCTATTTTCTGGAGAGATTCAAGACTCTTTAAAGCTATAACCTTATCAGTCGGTGCGGCTTCGTTAAGCATTTTCAGTGCATCAGCATAAGCCTGTTGAACAGAGCGAATAGCCTGTGCTTCACCATCGGCTTCTCTGATTTTTGACTCTTTAACCGCATCAGCTTTTAAAATTGCAGACTCTTTCAGACCTTCAGCAACAAGGATTTGACTGCGTTTCTCACCTTCAGCATCAAGGATTCGAGCTCTACGCTCACGCTCAGCCTTCATCTGCTTTTCCATTGCATCCTGTATCTCACGAGGCGGAAGAATGTTTTTTAATTCAACACGAATAACTCTGATGCCCCATGCGTCTGTTGCTTCATCAAGTATTATCCTGATTTTATCATTGATAGTGTCACGTGAAGTGAGAGTGCTGTCAAGCTCAAGATCACCAATGATGTTTCTAAGAGTTGTTGCAGTCAGATTCTCTATAGCACTTAATGGACGTTCAACGCCGTATGTGTACAACTTAGGATCTGTGATCTCAAAGTACACTACAGTGTCAATCTGCATAGTAACATTATCTCTTGTGATAACAGGCTGAGGTGGAAAATCAACAACCTGTTCTTTCAAAGAGACTTTCTTTGAGATACGATCAATAAAAGGAATCTTCACATGAAGACCTGTAGCCCATGTCTTATAATAAGCACCAAGTCTTTCAACAACATAAGCATTAGCCTGTGGAACTACCTTGATATTTCTGATGATAACAATAAGCAATACTAACGTCAATGCTCCTAATACAATCCATTTAATCATAATTATTTCCTTTCAGTATTTATTTTAATTCTACAACGAGTTTTGCGCCTTCTATATCTTTAACAACAACCTCGCTGTCTTTAAGAATCACAGAATTGTCGGCACTCTTAGCGCTCCATATTGAACCAGATACCTTGACTTGTCCTACAGAATCTGTATTATTAATATCTGAAACAACAAGAGCTGTTTTGCCGATATTTCTATCAGAATTAGTATGTGTTTTAATTTTATTATTTACACGTTTGGCAAGTGGTCGAGTAGTAATAAGAGTAATGACAGTTACGACAACAAAAACCAAAACCTGAATCCAGATTTTTTCTGTGATAAGTGCTGAAATACAACCTGAAAGCGCACCGACAGCAAACCATATAGAAACAAGTTGTGTTGTGCACGCTTCGATAATAACCATCAGCACAGTTAATACTAGCCAGAATATCGACATTTTCACCATCTCCTTTAAAAACAGTATAACATTATGTAAAATCACTGTCAATTTGGTTTTAGTTAAGAATTTGTTAAATATATTTTCTGATTTTCGCTTTGACTTTTAACATGTATATGGTATAATAAAATATATGTGTATGGGTGGTGTAAATATGGCTTTTGACACATTTGATGAAGGCATCAGCTTAGGCGGTGTTAGAAGTAAAACCGAGATTAGAACACTGATTTGCTATATGTTTGACAAAGTAAATGTTCCTATGAAAAAGGAAACGATCGTGACTGCATTACAGCAAAAAGGTCTGGCAAACTACTTTGAATCAAGCTCATGTTTTGATGATCTGTATAAGAACAATAACCTTAAATTAACTGATGAAGATAACCGCTTGTTTATACTCACTGACGCAGGCAAACTGATAGCTAAACAGCTGGAGGATACTTTAGCACTCACTGTTAAAGAAAAAGCGCTTGAGTGCACACTTTATCTTCTTGAAAAAGAGCGCGTAGAAAAAGAAAATGTTGTTACTATCAGCAAGGTTGACAATGGCTACAATGTTAATTGTTCTATCTCTGGCGGAGATATGGAATTGATGAAATTCTCTGTTTATGTTCCTGACATAAACCTTGCACGCATGGTAAGAAAAAATTTCCACAAAAATCCACAGCTTATGTACAACGTAATGATAGCCATGCTCACACGTAACAAAGATCTGGTAAACGACGCGTTAACAGACCTTAACTCAAGACTGTGATTAAGTTAGTATTCCCATAACGACCAGCAACGCAACACCTGGGATACCCCCTGCTACGGACACTGACAAAGATAGATTTGACAGTGGTACCAGCACTCCTGTTACCGATGACAGCAGGTTTACAATCAAAAGAACTATCGGTCCGCATAATAATGATATAAAAGCCCTCTTGCAGGGCTTTTTTATTTTGCAAAAATAATGGACCGCAGCAAAAATGATAAAGCTAAACAATATAACAAGAAACAAACTGAACATACCTATCTCCAAATAAAAAAAGACTACCGGAATAATCCGATAGTCAATTTTATGAAGTAAGTAGTTGAAATTATTCAAAATTAAATAACATCAAAATTTGCAAGAGCGTTAAGAACAAGTACGATTGCAACAAAAAGTGCTGCAAACCACTTTGTTACTTTTGCAAGTACAGCATCGAGTGTACGAGCCTTATTCTTAGAGAAGAAAGAATCAGCACCACCGGAAACAACGCCGATACCCTGCTGGTTACCCTCCTGAAGAATAATTACCATGATCATAACTATAGAAGCGATAATAAGAACCGCGCCTAAGATATAACCTAACACTGCCATATCTATCTTCCTTTCGCACAAAAAGTAGTAAATCTTTATTAACTAGACTATAATAACACAGAAAATCTCATAATGCAAGCATTATTTGAAAATTAT
>JAUMXP010000181.1 GCA_030529125.1 Eubacteriales bacterium
ATTTCGTCACCATCTAGAAAGTCTAATGGTTATAGAGATTACGATAACAGGATTATGGAACAGCTCAATATGATTATTATGGCGAAGGAGTTAGGTTTCACCTTAAAAGAGATTAGAGAGCTAACAGAGCTATTGTATTCAAACAACCTGACGCAATCACAAATGGGTGAAAAGCTTCTAGAAAAAAACAAACAGCTAGAAATTAAAATTTCAGAACTGTCTAAGATGAAAACGTTAATCGATAATGCATTAAAAGGTATGTGTGAATATAAGGATAAGTTGGCGCTTTGAGACCTTCCTAAATTTTGTGTAAGTATTTAATCTAAACGTCAGTTACACAGAATCTGGGATGGTCTCGCCATATGGGGAAGTATTTGGTTTTGTATCTATTCATAATTGAGTACTCCCTCATAAGTCCTACTGTACAGATGATTTAGGTAATCTCGTAAAACACTACTCAGTGATAGCAGATATAAGACCAATCAGTTTTTTGGTCTTATATCTTGCTTCTGCTAGTGCCATCTTATTCTGCGCTACCACGGTCAATACACAAGGCTTACCGATATAGTCAGTTTTGACAAATAGCATATTCCCAGCAGTGGCTTCGACAATAGTGATGTCGCACTTGCCCTGCTTCATTTGACTCGCGGATGAATCGCTCAGCGCTGATAGCGTACTACTCATCGCTGCAAACTTATCCGTTTGATTGCTCAATTCACTGATTGAAAAGCAACTAATAGGAAAGCCATCTGTGGTGCATAAGCTAACCAATATGATTTCTCTATTGGCGTCACACAATGCTTTCATATGGCTTAACAACGCTATTTTTGCTGGTGATTTTTCGTCTAATTTTTCTTTTAACATAGTCATATCTGGCATTAGTCTTGATTATTAAGGGTATTAAATAATGACAACAGAGACACGGCGGACTCTCTATTTCTAGGATCTGTATGGAGCACAGGTGCCACCACATTATGCTGCATCAACATCACTCTTATTTCTTGTCCCAGTGCTGAAAGGCTATCTTTGTCAGCATCCTCGCAATGAGTGATACCAATGATACACGTGGTCTGATTTTTTTCTGGTGCAAAAAAGTGTAATAGCTTATCTAAATTGGCATAATCGGGTGTCTCGTCATATCTAATCAAAATGAGCAATCCCCATAGCGACTGATTGACGAACTCCCATAAAAAAGAAAACCGCTCTTGACCTGGCACACCGTAAATACCTAGCGCCATATCGTCAGACAGAGTGATGCGCCCATAATCGATACCGACCGTCGTGTACTCTTTACCGATATCGATACTAGATTTTGCTTCTGTTTCGATGGGGCTTATCTCGCTTAGGGTTTTGACCAACTGAGTTTTTCCAGCACCTACTTCACCAATGATTGCTAGCTTCTGATAATTCAATTTTTACCTCATTCCTAAGAATTTTTTGATCGCACCATAAAATTTGTTAGGCTTTTTCTCATTTACGGTTTGCTCATGTATCGGTGCTGCCTCTGTGACACTCAATAAACCTAAACGATCAAACTCTCTGATAATCTGTGTGACTTGATGATGGCTGCCAAACTCACCACTATCCGCTAATGCATTAAACGAATAAGGCTTTTTAGTCAATTTGATACACAGGTTCATAGTCATTTGAGGATTACTTTCATTATTCAGATCAGGCCAAGCTAATAATCTTAAATTCTTACCTTCATAATACTTTTCAGGCGCCGTATCAGATTTTTTTATATCAATAAACGGTTGAATACGTCTTTGTTGAGACTCATCAAAGCTGTTCAACACAGCGCTATTGCTCTCAACAAAAACATCAAAAAGAGGGCCTTGGTCAACAAAGTCAAACACGCTCACAGCCCAATTATTAAAGCTGCGTTTGATCACGCGCACATCCAAAAACACCCAAAGATCTTCATGTCTAGGATCAGAAGCTATCTTACTCATTAACTTGTCTACTTCCAGATAAGGGCCTTCTAGCACTTGCAGATACTGACCTTCACGGTAAGAGATGATACCCGTAATTTGCGATTTTGGATTATGCTTACGAGAGACGCTAACGATGTCTGATAATCCAGTAGGCATTCGAATAGTGCGATCACTGATAGGCACTCTACTGACGTATGCAATACACTTCATTTTGCCACCACTTGATAAAACGGCTCACGCTCGTTAAGTTATTCCTACTGCCTATAAAATAATAATTCGCTATGTACAGTACGTACATAGCGAATTTGACCTTGTTGCCAGTCTTGTCTTATTTTAAGGCGCGATAAGCAACAAGGAGAGTTTGATAAATCACTCATTTTTTGAACACGACCAACCGAATTATACTTCTAGTTTATTTTCTACCGCTTGTACCTTACGGCGGGCTAATGCAAGATTGGCTTTTGATTTATCAAGTACCAAATAAATAAACAAGTCTTCATGCTTGGCTGTAGGACGGATGATGTGCAGTTGAGACTCCAAAGTGATTAACATATCTTCGATTTCACCTTTGATATCTAATGATTTCATCGTTGCTACCTTAGCCTTTACCACTTGCGAGTTCCCTGCTGCTGCAAGTTCTAAGTCAACGCCGCCGCCAGCCATACCAAGTACCATGCCTGACATGTAGTCGACGATACAGCTACCCATTGCACCATCAAGATTCATTAATTCTTGTAACGACTCAGCGATATTTGACATACTTTTTCCTATTTATTTGATTGTATTAAAATAAAGTAATAATAAAATTGTGAGATGTTAATGACATTAAGACATCTGTAGCTAAGTGTTTTTTAGCGAATGCATTGCACTACAATTAGTAAAAGAATTTTTACTTAGCCGGAGCTATTATAGCCTATATATAAAAGATAAATTATTTTTATCTAGCCGCTTATCATTAAAAAACTACCGTTTATCTTGAAAGTAGGTGATAAATAAAACAACATGTTCATTTATTAAATTAACTCGACTTAACAAATTAGAAAAACCAACTAATCCAACGATATCGAATACCGACTTACTTAGAAAAATTAGCTATATCTGACTAAGTTAAGCAATGGTCGGTTTACCATTGTCAAACATAACACTTAGGACGATTTAAGAGGTTTTCTAAGATTGTTTTTTGATAAATTTAGAATCAGAAATTATCACATGATTGAAT
>JAUMXP010000182.1 GCA_030529125.1 Eubacteriales bacterium
GGAAGGCCTGCACCAGAACCGATGAACACAGCGTCAAAACCTTCTTCGTCCATAAGCTGGTCGATAGTTACTGATTTTCCGACAACTGTGTTAAGCTCGATTTTTACACCCATGTGCAATAGCATTGAGATTTCTTTTTTTACTACATCTTCTTTAGGAAGCCTGAATTCAGGAATACCGTAAACCAATACACCGCCTGCTTCGTGCAGTGCTTCGAATATGGTAACATCGTATCCGAATTTTACAAGGTCACCTGCACATGCAAGGCCTGCAGGACCAGAACCAATGACAGCAACTCTCTTGCCGTTTTTTTTGTGAGAGTGTGAACGTCTGATGCCTTTTTTCATAGCACGGTCAGCTACATAGCGTTCGAGCTTTCCGATAGCTACAGCTTCGCCCTTTATACCACGAACGCATTTGCCCTCACACTGGGATTCCTGCGGACAGACTCTGCCGCAGATAGCAGGGAGAGTGTTGCACTCTGAAATAATCTCGAAAGCTTCGTGGAATTTTCCCTTTTTGACTTTGGAAACAAATTCAGGAATAGGAACAGAAACAGGACAACCCATAACACATAGCGGATTTTTGCACTCAAGGCAACGGGTTGCTTCGAGAATAGCCTCTTCTTCAGTATAACCTAAGCATACTTCTGAGAAGTTGTGAGCTCTGACTTTTGGATCCTGTTCTGAGATAGGGACTTTCTTAAGCATATCCATCAGTGCTCACCTCCACAATGACCACAACCACCGTGATGGGTGTCGCCTTCTTTTTCTTTGAGGTAGGCTCTGCCTTCTTCGGTTTTGTATATATTCTGGCGATTCATAGCTTCGTCAAAGTCTACTAAATGTCCGTCAAACTCAGGACCATCAACACAAGCAAATTTCACTTCGTTACCTACTGTAACTCGGCATGCACCGCACATACCAGTGCCATCAACCATAATAGGGTTGAGACTGACAACGGTAGGAATAGACAGAGCTTTTGTAGTCAGGCAAACAAATTTCATCATAATCATAGGGCCGATTGCAACGCAGTGGTCGTAGTGCTTACCTTCGTTGTTTACTAAATCTTCCAGTGCTTTTGTGACAAGACCCTCTCTGCCGTATGAGCCGTCGTCAGTTGTTATGTACAGATTAGTGGCAAATTCTTTCATTTCATCTTCCAGAATAAGAAGATCTTTGGTCTTTGCTCCGATGATAACATCACAGTCAACACCATGCTCACATAGCCACTTTACCTGTGGGAACACAGGGGCAGTACCAACACCGCCTGCTACGAAAATGGTTTTTTTCTCTTTAAGCTGTTCGATATCAGTAGTACATAGGTCTGACGGACAGCCAAGTGGTCCGACTATGTCGTTGATGTACTCGTATTTCTGAATTTTTGATAGTTTCAGTGTGCCTGCACCAACTACCTGAAAAACAAGAGTTATAGTACCTTTTTCTCTGTTATAGTCACAGATAGTCAAAGGAATTCTCTCCGCATTATCATCAGAGCGGACTATAACGAACTGACCAGGAAGACACGATGATGCTACTCGTCCTGCTTTCACAACGAAAGAGTATATGTTGTCAGTAAGCTTTTTTACGTTCAATACCTGATACATTTTTTCACCTTCTAAATCAGATGTTTGCATATATACTAACATAATACTCCTTTTTTCTGTTTCTTTCAAGTTTTTTCATACGGATATTATTGTTAAAGTAGAGAGTATTTAGAATTTCAAAACTATTGCAAATGATATGGTGTGATGATAAAATATATTTGTGTAATTATATCCTGGAGGGGTAAATATGTATCTGCTCGCAAATGGTAATGTTATCACACGAGATAACGAAAATCCGTATATCGAAAACGGAGGAGTGCTGATTGACCATAAAGTCATCAAGGCTATTGGCACTACTGACGAACTTAAAAAGAACTACCCTGATGCTAAGTTTGTAGATGCTAAGGGCGGAGTTATTATGCCTGCGTTTATTAATGCGCATACTCATATTTATTCCGCTTTAGCCAGAGGTTTGTCTATAAACGGATATAATCCATCAAATTTTTACGAGATATTAGACGGTATGTGGTGGAATATAGATCGTAAACTGGATATTAAAGCTACAAGAGCGAGTGCGTACGCGACATATCTTGATTGCATCAGAAACGGTGTGACTACTGTCTTTGATCATCATGCGAGTTTCTGTGAGATTCCTGGCTCGCTTTTTGAGATAGCTGATGTAGCGAAAGAGATGGGTGTGCGCTCATGTATATGCTACGAAGTATCCGACAGAGATGGCGAGGAAAAATGCGACGAAGCGATAAAAGAAAACGCTAATTTTATCAAATACTGCAAAACAAAAAACGATGATATGATAAAAGCGATGTTCGGTATGCACGCATTGTTTACTATATCGGACAAGACTTTTGAAAAATGTGTCAAAGCAAACGACAATATGACAGGCTACCACATTCATATTTGCGAGGGCACAAATGACGTTATTGATTCAAAAGAAAAGTATAATATGCTCCCTGTAGAAAGGCTTACAAAATGGGGTATACTTAGTGACAAAACCATTCTTGGTCACTGTATCCACGTGACAGAAGAAGAGATGGATATAATTAAAGAACACAATGCTATGGTGGTGAATAACCCACAATCAAATATGGGTAACGCGGTTGGCTGTTCTCCTGTGCTTAAAATGTACGAGAAAGGCATAATGCTAGGTCTTGGTACAGATGCGTATACTCACGATATGCTCGAGAGTATGAGCTGTGCGCTGACTATTCAGCGTCACAATGCAGGCAAAGCGAATGTAGCGTGGGGCGAAGTTACAGATATGTTGTTTAATAATAACCCTAAAATCTGCTCTAGATATTTTGACAGCACACTTGGTGTGCTCAAAGTAGGTGCAGTTGCTGACGTAGTTGTTATGGACTACAAACCATTCACACCATTTGATAACACTAATATTGATGGACATATGATATTCGGCATGAAGGGCAGACAGTGTGTGACAACATTCGCAAACGGCAGACTGCTGTACAAAGACAGAGAATTTGTAGACATAGATGAAGAAAGATTAAATGCTGAGATTTTAGTATCAGCTAAAGATTTGTGGCATAAAATCAACGGATA
>JAUMXP010000183.1 GCA_030529125.1 Eubacteriales bacterium
AGGATTATTAATAAGCGCACGTGCTATATCTATTCTTCTGCGCTGACCACCTGACAGTTTACCTACAGGTCGTTTGAGTAAATCTTCGAAATCTAAAAGAGCACAAAGCTCTTTAAGTCTTTGTTTAAAAGCAGAACCTGTGATGCCATACAATGCCGCACGACTACAAAGATTGTCATACACGCTAAGCGCCATATCAAGCACAGAATTCTGGAACACTACACCAAGATCGCGCTTGATACTATTCATATCCTTATCAATGTCAAATCCGTTAATCTGCACACTGCCACTATCTTTTGACAGCTGACCACACATAATATTAATTGTTGTTGATTTGCCTGCGCCGTTAATTCCGAGGAAAGCAAACAGCTCGCCTTCTTTAACACAAAAGCTCAGATCCTGTACTGCTTTTACATCAGAGAAACTTTTGCTCAGATGATCGATTTTAATAATATTGTTCATAACTTACCTCCGCTTGTTTTTACGATACATGTTATATCACAATGAGTTTGTTTTTTCAAACGAAATGTACTAAGTGGTGCTTTTTTGCGACTAAGTGGTATTTTTTATACTTCAAAAGGCAAAAGACAGCACAGAAAACCTGCGCTGTCTTATTCTATAATACACTTGTATTTTTATGATAATGCGTATTTTTCGCTGTATGAAGCGTACTGGTTTGTATACTCCTCACCGCTTCTTCTAATATTTCTCAGTGCTTTATGAGTATTTAAGTCATTGTTTTCAAAGTCAACCACTGCACCTACAATATTTGAGCAGTGGTCAGAGATTCTCTCAAAGTTAGTAAGAAGATCAGACCATACAAAGCCAGTATCAAGTGAGCAGTTGCCCTTTTGCAGACGTTTTGTGTGGTTTGTACGCATTTTCTCTTTAAGTCCATCGATAACTTCTTCCAGACTTTCCACCTTAACAGCAAGTGACAAATCGTTATTAATAAACGATGAGAAAGATAAATCGATAATTTCAGAAACTGCGTTTGAAAGAACATTAATCTCTGATTTTGCTTCTTCAGAGAACGATAGCTTCTTTTCACTAAGCTCTGCACCGGACATCATAATGTTTCTTGCGTGGTCAGAAATACGTTCAAAGTCACCAATAACTTTGAGCAACATAGATGCATGTGCGCTATCTTTCTCACTGATTGAAGAGCTACTGAGTTTAACAAGATAAGAACCCAGTTTATCCTCGTACTTGTCTGTAATCTTCTCTGCTTCTCTTACGCGTTTATCAAGTTTTTCTGTATATCCAAATAAGGCTTTTACACTATCATCGAACGCCTGAATTGACCAGTGTGCCATATCTGTAGCAACAACGTGACAACTTTCAAGCGCAATAGATGGAGTAGAAAGCAAACGTTCATCAATAGAAATTGTGCTGAGTGCATCGTCGTCTTCTTTCTTATCTTTGATAACTCTACAAGAAAAATCAACAAGTTGCTTAACAAATGGTAACAGCACAAGTGTAGTTGTTACATTGAATATTACGTGGAATAACGAAACTCGCATTTGGAGCTGCATAGGATCATTATCGTTAGGAAATACAGCTGTAAGCATATCAACAATAGGATCCTTGAAAATCCAGATAATAGCAGAGAACACTACTGTGCCGATACAGTTGAATGTAAAATGTATAAGAGCAACTCTCTTTGAGTTAGCCTTTGCGCCAATTGAAGCAAGAAGAGCTGTTACACAAGTACCAATATTAGCACCAAGTATGATAAACAGAGCCTGGTCAAGTTCAAGAACACCTGTACCTACCATTGTAATAACAAC
The DNA here is from genome assembly GCA_030529125.1 of Eubacteriales bacterium. Lineage (GTDB taxonomy): Bacteria > Bacillota > Clostridia > Oscillospirales > Acutalibacteraceae > Ruminococcoides. The sequence continues at coordinate 1,791 of JAUMXP010000183.1, forward strand.
ACCGGTTGCTGCTGATGAGCTTTGGATAAGCGCTGTAAAGATAACACCAACAAGAATAAGTAAAAGTGGAAAACTAATCTTCTCAAAAATGCTTGTAAATATACTCTTAACAAGATCATTACCAAAAGCCTGGTCACTACTCATGATATTAAGACCAACAAATATAAGACCAAGTCCACTACACAAGCTACCTAAGATTTTAAACTTTTCTTTCTTAGAGAAGCCCATCATTACGCCCGCAAAAGCAAATGCGTACATAATCATGTCAAAAATATTATTTTTAAGTGCAACAAGTACACCAGTGATAGTAGTACCAATGTTTGCACCCATGATAATCGGAGTAGCCTGCATAAGTGTCATAACACCTGCATTTACAAGTCCGATAACCATAACCGATGTAGCTGAAGAACTCTGGATAATCGCAGTAACACCGGCACCGATACCAACACCTGAGAAACGATTGTTACTGATTTTCTCTAATAATCGTTTCATACCGGAGCTTGCACTCTTCTCTAGAGCATCGCTCATGAAATTCATACCAACGATGAACACACCTACGCCTGCAAGCAGCCACACAAGGCTACCTATCAGCTCCATGATATTCTCTGAAGTCAACATAATATTTCACCTTCATTTTCTATAATCAACAGAATTATTGTTGTCAGATTGGCATTATATAAACAACAAGTCTATCTAAAACAAAATCTGCCACAAAGCGACAAACTAAGTATAGTTAAATTATTCATTTTTAAAAAGCACAGTTAAGTATTATCTTTGTTAAATTTTTGTAAAACGCTATTTGAAATTCATTATAAACCCTTATACACTCTCTATTACCAAAATCGTAGATGTAACTGCATACTGCTTGTCGACATATAATGTAATGGAGGTGAAAAGCAAATGAGTAGAAATTGTTGTAACAAAAACGAATGTCTGATAATTGCGATTGCATCAAGTATCGTAGTCGGCATTGTAACAGGAATATTAACAATCACAGGTATTATCACTCTGACTCCGGCATTCTTATGGGTGGTATTTGGAATAGCGGTTGTTTACCTCGCTATTGCGTTTATAACATCTGTGTTGAGACGTTTTGATACTCCATGTAACGCACGCTCAGTAATAGGTACACTCATAGCAGGAATTCTCGGCACTATCCTATTCTCTGTAATTTTACTTGCTGTGACATTTCCTGCTACTAGCGCTATTGGCGCTATACTGGCAGGTCTATTATTAGCAGCTTTTTCGCTGATAATCACATCAACAGCATGTTTAGTGCTTAGCGCATACAACTACGACAACTAAATACAAATAAAAAAACAACGGCTACTATT
>JAUMXP010000184.1 GCA_030529125.1 Eubacteriales bacterium
ACTCAACCTTGTTGTACATACAATCGTTAGCAAAATCTGCGATTGCATTAGTTCTGTCTTCTACAAACGGATGACGCTTGATCGCGTTACCCGGCATCATGATGTATTTAGCAGGGTTCTTCTCATAATCCTTGAGCACTGCAGGGATAGCCTCAGACAGCTCTACAACAGACTGGCTATGAGCAATACGAGTGCACATTCTAAGCAGTACAGGTGTGTCGAATTTCTCAGATAACTCGAAAGCTGATTTAGCAAAATCGTAAGCTTCCTGAGAATCTGATGGCTCAAGCATAGGAACCTTAGATGCGATAGCGTAGTGACGTGAGTCCTGCTCGTTCTGTGAGCTATGCATAGCAGGGTCATCAGCAACACAGATAACCATACCGCCGTTAACACCTGTGTAAGAAAGTGTGAACAATGGGTCAGCAGCAACGTTAAGACCAACGTGCTTCATAGCACAAGCAGAGCGTGCGCCTGCAAGTGATGCGCCAAACGAGACCTCACAAGCTACCTTCTCGTTAGGTGCCCACTCAGAGTGGAGATCGTCGTATTTTGATAAAAATTCTGTAATTTCAGTAGAAGGAGTACCAGGATAGCTGGAAACTACACCCAAGCCGCCGTCGTGAAGACCACAAGCGACAGCCTGATTACCAATCATAAGTTTCTTCATATCTATAACCTCTCATGTATTAAGTCAATATAATTAAGATTTGTTCTGTGAATCAACAAGACCCTCAGCACCGTACATCTTTCTAAGCTTTGGCTTCTCGATTTTGCCGGTTGGGTTACGTGGTACATCAGCAAAGATGATACGACGTGGACGCTTGTAACGAGGTAAATCCAGACAGAACTCGTTGATTTCTTCTTCAGTGCAGGTCATATCCTGCTTGATTTCGATAATAGCGGTAGCAATCTCGCCAAGACGTGGGTCAGGAAGACCGATAACAGCTACGTCTTTGATCTTACTGTGTGCAGCGAGGAAGTTCTCAATCTGTACAGGATAGAGGTTCTCACCACCTGTGATGATAACGTCCTTCTTGCGGTCTACAAGGTAGATGAAGCCGTCTTCATCCTGCATAGCCATATCGCCTGAATACAGCCAACCGTCTTTGAGTGTAGCAGCAGTAGCAGCTTCGTCGCGATAATAGCAGGTCATAACGCCAGGACCTTTAAGACAAAGCTCACCAACTTCGCCCTGCTTGACTTCTACGCCCTCAGTGTCGACAATCTTGACCTCCCAGCCGTAGCCCGGAACACCGATAGCACCGACTTTGTGGATATTCTCAACACCTAAGTGCACAGCACCAGGACCGATAGACTCAGACAGACCGTAGTTTGTGTCGTACTGATGGTCAGGGAAATACTCAAGCCAGCGCTTGATAAGGCTCTGTGGTACAGGCTGGGCACCGATGTGCATCAATCTCCAGTTAGATAAATCGTAATCAGAAAGCTTAACCTCGCCTCTGTCAAGTGCGTTTAATATATCCTGTGCCCATGGCACTAACAGCCATACGATAGAGCATTGTTCACTGCTTGCGGCTTCTAAGATGGTCTTAGCCTGTGTACCCTTTAGGATAACAGCCTTGGAACCAGTAAGCAGGCTACCGAACCAGTGCATCTTGGCACCTGTGTGGTACAGCGGTGGAATACAAAGGAAGCAGTCGTCCTTAGTCTGACCGTGGTGGTTCTGTTCAACTGCGCATGAGTGAATCAAGCTCTCGTGGTTATGTAAAATAGCTTTCGGAAAGCCAGTAGTACCTGATGAAAAGTAAATAGCAGCATCGTCTGATTCTTCTAAAGTACACTCAGGGAAACTGCCAGAATGCTCAGAAACTAAATCGCGGTAATCATCAGCAAACGCAGGACAACCACCACCGTAGTAAATAAGTGAGCATTTGCGTGAGACTTTATCAGCAATTCGCTCAACTCGACCGATAAACTCCTGACCGAAAATCAGAACATCTGCCTGTGCTAAATCAAGACAGTAATCAATCTCGTCAGGTGAATATCTGAAATTAAGCGGTACAGCAAGCGCGCCTGTCTTCAATATACCAAAGTATATAGGCAGCCACATAAGGCTGTTCATAAGAAGAATAGCAACCTTCTTGCCTTTGCCTATGCCGTTTTGCTTGAGCATATTGGCACAACGGTTAGCCTTCTCGTTGAAAACCTCCCATGTGATTTCACGTCTGTAATGTGGAACCTTGTGAGTTGGTTCAACAAGCTCGTACTCATTCCATGTCAGTCTGCGTGTTTCAGGCTGATCAGGGTTGATCTCAACCAGAGCTGTATCAAAAGGAAACTCTCTGGCGTTTTTCTCAAGTAAGTGAACTATTGTCATAAACATATTACCTCTTTATACAAAAACTAGGAACATTTTAACATTTTAAAGCGTCAAAGTCAACAGTATTTTACAAAATAAAACTTTTTTATAAATTCGCCTTGACAAATTCGCTTTAAAGTGCTAAAGTGTATACATCGTTACTTGTTTAACGCTTTAAATCACTAAAGAAGGTAGGCTAAAATTATGAGTGTTAATCCTACAACCGTCTGGGTTGCGGTTCCGATGCTTGTGTGCTTCTTTGCGCTGATGATATTCGTCGGCTTTGCATGCAGAAAACACGCTACAGACGTTAATTCATTTGTTCTCGGTGGCAGGGCTGTTGGTCCTTGGCTGACTGCGTTTGCGTTTGGTACATCGTACTTCTCTGCTGTTATCTTCGTAGGTTATGCAGGTCAGTTCGGTTGGGACTTCGGTCTTGCATCTACTTGGATTGGTCTTGGTAATGCGTTCATCGGCTCACTGCTTGCATGGACAGTGCTTGGCAGACGTACCAGAGTTATGACACAACATCTCAACTCCAAGACAATGCCGGACTTTTTTGAGAAAAGATACGACTCCTCAAAGCTGAAGGTTATTGCTTCATTTATTATATTTGTATTTTTGATTCCGTACACAGCGTCGCTGTACAACGGACTGTCTTCCCTGTTTAACAACGTATTCGCTATACCTTACTGGGTTGTAGTTGTAATCATGGCAGTATTGACTGCTGTATATGTAATCTTCGGCGGATACATGGCTACTGCTATCAACGACTTTATTCAGGGTATCATCATG
>JAUMXP010000029.1:0-1292 GCA_030529125.1 Eubacteriales bacterium
GTAAAGCTCAGTTTTATAAGGTTTCAACTCGTAATGTCAAAAATGAAGAAACAGGTCAGTGGGAGAAAGTCCCTTACTATGCGGTTGAAGACAGCTTCCCATATGGCCATGGTGAAAAATCAGTATTCCTTATCGAGCGTTTTATGCGCCTGAAGATTGAGGAAGCTATGGCTATCCGTTGGCACATGGGCGGCTTTGACGAGGGTGGCGGATTCGCTATCTCACTTGCATACGAAAAATATCCGCTCGCTGTTAAGTTGCATCTTGCCGATCTTGAGAGCACATACTTAAAAGAGAAGGGTACATCATCTGTAAATAAATAACACTTCAAAGAGTGATACTATGGATTTTAATTTTGCTAAAAACAGAGCTCATGAATTAACTGAGCTTTTAAATTACCATAATAATAGATACTATAACCTTGACAGTCCTGAGATTTCTGACTATGAGTACGATATGATGCTCAAGGAACTCGAAGATATCGAGAGCCTTTATCCACAGCTAATATCTCCGTCGTCTCCAACTCAGAGAATCGGTGGAGACAGAGGCGAGAAGTTTTCTCCTGTTACACATGATGTGGTTATGGAAAGTCTGCATGATTCGTTTTCTGCTGACGAGTTGCGTGATTTTGATCGAAAAGTCAGAGAAGCAGTATCTGAGCCACAGTATGTTGTTGAGCCGAAAATCGACGGTCTTTCTGTTTCATGCGAGTATAGAAATGGTGTATTCGTGCGTGGTTCAACTCGTGGTGATGGTGCAGTGGGTGAGGATGTCACTGAGAATCTGATGACTATCAAAAGCCTACCTAAGCGCATAAGTAACGCGCCAGACTTTTTAGAAGTACGTGGCGAAGTTTATATGTCGCTTGATAGCTTTGAGCGTATTGTTGCACAACAGGAAAACAATGGTGAAAAACCATTCAAGAATCCTCGTAATGCTGCAGCAGGTTCACTTAGACAGAAAGAATCAAAAATCACTGCACAACGTAATCTCGATATTTTTGTGTTCAATATTCAGCAAATCGAAGGCGCAGATATTCAGTCTCATGCACAGTCGCTTGAGTATCTCAGGGATTTAGGCTTCAAAACAACTACTTATAAGTTGTGCGACACTATTGAACAAGTACTTGAACAAATAGATGTTATAGATAAATCACGTGGTACATTACCATGTGATATAGACGGCGCTGTAGTTAAAGTAAACGACTTTTCTCAGCGCACGGTGCTCGGTAGTACAGCTAAATTTCCTAAATGGGCTGAAGCGTACAAATATCCACCAGAAGAGAAAGAAAC
>JAUMXP010000029.1:1302-13207 GCA_030529125.1 Eubacteriales bacterium
GATATTGAAATCAACGTCGGCCGTACTGGTGCATTAACACCTGTTGGTGTTTTCAGCCCTGTGCTCTTAGCAGGCACGACTGTCAGCCGTGCTACACTTCACAACGAAGATTTCATCAGAGAGAAAAATATCCACATAGGCGATGTTGTTGTTATCAGAAAAGCTGGCGAGATTATTCCTGAAGTGCTTTCTGTATCACAGATTCGTAGCCTTGATGATCCGTACACTTTCCCAGAGTATTGTCCGTCTTGCGGTAGTAAGGTAGTGCGTGAACGTGAGGAAGCTGCTGTCAGATGTACCAATACAGATTGTCCTGCTCAGCTTTTAAGGCACCTTATTCATTTTGTATCGCGCGATGCTATGGATATCGATGGCTTGGGTCCAGCAGTTTTAGAACAGCTTCTCAACGCTGATCTTATCAAGTCTTTTGTAGATATATATAACCTGCGTGCTATTGATGTAGCAGCTCTTGAGCGTATGGGTGAGAAGTCTGCGCTTAACCTTATTAACGCTATTGAAAAGTCAAAGTCAGCACAGATTTACCGCTTGATATATGCGCTTGGAATACGCCATATCGGACAGAAAGCTGCTAAGCTTTTATGTGAGCATTTCCTGTCTATCGAAGCTATATTAGATGCTAGTGTAGAGGATATATCCCAGATCGACGGCTTTGGTGATGTTATGGCGCAGTCGGTTTACGATTATTTTTCTTTAGAACAGACCAGAACCCTGATTTCTAATCTCAGAGAACTTGGTGTTGTTATGGCTCCTCTTGAAAAGAAATCAGCTGATGGCATATTCTTGGGCAAGACATTTGTACTTACTGGTACTTTGCCTACTATGACTAGATCACAAGCGTCTAAGATTATTGAGGATAACGGTGGAAAAACCAGCTCATCTGTATCTAAAAAGACTGATTACGTTTTAGCTGGTGAAGATGCCGGTTCTAAGCTTACTAAAGCTAATGCGCTTGGTGTAACCGTAATATCTGAGGAAGATTTACTTGCTATGATTAATTAATTGTATATATTTTAACCCCCTGTACAGTTTGTGCAGGGGGTTATATTTTTGTACGAGCCTTCATATACCTTAACAAAAGGAAGGTTGTACTATGGAAAACAAAAGAAAAAGATTCTTAAGTGCTTGTTCGGTTTTATCTGGCGATATTCAGTCAGTTTTTGTGAATGCACCCGATGTAGTAGTTAATACAGCTACAGAAATTGTTTTGCGTGCAGACAGACCGCTTTGTGTTGAGTGTCCTAATAAGCGGTTTTATTTTACATTGGGTGGCTGTGTTACAGACTCACTTTTAGACAAAAATATGGTTGTTGTTCCTAAACGTAGCTTATTCGATACGTTTCAGAATATTTGCAATTATTCTATATATTCACGTCAGAATGAAATCAACAACGGCTACATAACATTGCGTGGAGGTCACCGAGCAGGTATATGCGGCACAGCGGTACTAAGTGATAAAAAGATAGTAAACATAAAGGATATTACTACTATCAATATACGTATAGCTCGTGAGCTGAAAGGATGCTCAGATGCTCTATATAATAAGGTGGACCCGCTTAAAGGTGTACTTATCTGTGGAGCTCCTTGTAGCGGTAAGACTACTATAATCAGAGACTTTGCTAGGAGATTATCGTATGAATACAAAGTCAGTGTTATCGATGAACGAAACGAACTTGCATCTAATGTGAATGGTGAGTTTCAGAACGATATGGGTATGTGCGATGTTTTTGATAGTTACATAAAAGACGATGCAATAAACCACGCGATAAGAGTTATGTCGCCTCAGATAATAGTCTGCGATGAAATATCTACTCTCTCAGATTTTTCTACTGTGCATAGTTGTGTTAATAACGGAGTTGCCTTTGTTGCTACAGTTCACGCTGATTCTATCGATTCAATTAAGAAGAGAGATAAACTCAAAGAATTGTTAAACACAGGCGCTTTTACTCAGCTTGTGTTTTTAGATTCAAGACAAAATGCAGGTGTTATTAAGAGTGTTATAAACATACAAGACATCGGCGGTGATTTTTGTGTTTAAAGTAATCATGTGCTTAGTGATTGTTTTTTCGAGCGGTGTCGTAGGTTTTTCTTTATCCAATAAATTATCAAAACGCAAAGAAATACTAGAGATGTTTAGTTTAGAGCTGAATAGCTGTGCAACACGTATCCGCTATTCATCAGACACTCTAGCTCGTATATTTTCGCATAGGTTTAACGATTATGTTTTTTCAGATGAAAAGTCGTTTTATATTCAGTGGTCCGAAGTAGTAAAGTTTTATGAAAAATACTTAATCAAAGATGATGTTGAGTTGCTCAAGTCCTTTGCACAGAATCTTGGCACTGCAGATATAGAAACAGAAATTGGAAACATCAATATGTATATTGAGATGCTTAAATTAAATATATCTGATGCTCATGAATGTATTACAAAAAAGTCTAAGCTGTATCGCGTACTCTCGTTATCTGCAGGACTTATGGTATCGATTTTACTGATATGAGGTATATAAATGGAAGTTGATATGATTTTTAAAATTGCCGCAATAGGCATTATAGTAGCTATCCTTAATGTTCTATTGGTGCGTAGCGGTAGGGAAGAACAAGCTCTACTTACAACAATAGCAGGGCTTATAGTAGCGCTAATGATGATAATTACTCAGATAGGCGACTTGTTTACTTCTATCAAGAACATATTCGGACTTTGAGGTTTGCTATGAGTATTGTATCAATCTGCGCAGTTGCTATCGTTACTATTGTCCTTGTAATAACACTCAGACGTCACAACCAAGAGCTATCGATTCTCATTTCAATAGGTGCCGCCGTTATCATATTGTTATGTGTAATTGAATACGTACTTACGTGTATAGATTCAGTCACTACGATTCTAGCAGATGCTAACATCAGCGCTGAAAATATTATGATACTGATTAAGGTTATCGGTATTTGCTTTTTAACCGAGTTTACTTGTGATTGTACTAAAGAAGCAGGACTTCATTCGCTGTCTTCGAATATTTCTCTTGCCGGTAAAGTTATAGTATTAGTCACTGCTATGCCGCTTTTTACTAATATACTGAATGTTGTCAAATCTCTATCAACAGGTGATACAAGTGCGTAGAAAAGTGGTTGTATTCATTGTTACGCTAACTGTTTTGCTGATTAATTCTTGCATCAATACATATGCTCAGGATATTTCTGAATTAGAAAAAAGCGTTGATGATTTAAAAAGTAGTTTATCTAAAGAAGTACAAGAAGATTTAGACTCGCTTGGTGCATCAGCATCTGATATTTCATCGATGAGCGAAATATCGTTTGATTCAGTGATGAGCTTGATTTTCAGTAAGCTTTCAAATGAGAGCAAGGGGCCGTTGTCTTCATCAGCTATCGTTATCGCGGTTTTGATTATTACAGCACTAATGGATAGTTACAAAGATGCGCTTAAACAATCATCAATGAACGAGGTTATTAATGTTGTATCCACATTGTGCATTACAACCGCTATAGTTCTCCCTGTGATTGATCTTATTTCTGATTGTATAGCTACAGTAACTGATGCCGCTGATTTTATGCTCTTGTATGTACCTATTATGGTTGCCATTGTTACTTTTTCTGGTAACCCTGTCAGCGGTGCTTCGTACTATTCGTTTATGGTGCTCGCGTGTCAGGGAGTTTCTCAGATTTCAACTAAATTAATATCACCTTTACTGAATATCTATTTAGGTTTTACGGTTTCATCATCGTTAACTGATAGAGTAAATTTGAGAGGCTTTTGTAATATGTTTTCAAAAGTAATCAAATGGTTAATAGCTTTTTTGATGACCGTTTTTTCAGCCTTGATGACTATCAGAGGAATGATTACTACAGCCTATGATTCTGTAACAGCGCGAGCGGTTCGTTTTACAATGTCATCGTTTGTGCCGATTGTCGGAGCTGCATTGTCAGAGTCATACAAAACAATTCAGGGTAGCATTAATCTTCTGCGTACTGGTGCCGGAGTTTTTGTGATAATCGCAATTTGTGTAGTGTTTTTGCCTGTTGTCTTGCGCAGTCTTGTGTGGCTTTTATCAATCAATTTTTGTAAATCAATAGGTGAGGTGTTAGGTGTAACTACACCTATTAATATGCTTGATACTGTTTCTTCTGTCATATCTACCGTGTTTGCGATAACTGTTTGTGTTATGGCGGTGTTTGTTATTTCTACAGCGCTGTTGATTACTCTTGGAGGAGGTGCACAGTGAGTAGCCTAAAATCTGCATCAGTTATTATTTGTATTTGCTGTGTAGCTTGTTCGATAATAGGATTACTTGCACCACTCGGCAGGATGAGGAAAATCTCTAACTTAGTACTCGGAGCTTTTCTTGTTTCCAGCCTATTTATTCCGCTATTAGGAGTTGTCGATACATTCAGCACTGATTATTCTTTTGATATAGATGATACATTAACTACAGTTTCAAACGAATCAGATTATGAAAAAATGGTACTCAATCAGACAGCGCAAAATTTAGTAGCCGCAACCAACGATTTGTTGTTATCAGAAGGCATTGAAGCTAAAAATATTGAGTTAGGTATTAAAAAATCAGAGAACAATAGCATATACATAAATAAAATTAATATATATATAAATAAAGAAGACAAGGAAAAAACAGAACAAATCAAAAATATAATTGTTGTCAATATGTCTAAGGAACCGGTGATAATAGTAAGTGAGTAAAAAGCTAGATTTCAAAAAGTTTTATGACAATCCTAAGATTATTAAGATTGCCGTTATTATTGGTGTCTGTGCTGTCGTGCTAATCTTTATCTCTTCTTACATAGATTTCGGAAAAACTAATAATGTAGATACAGATGAGTATTGTGCTTTGCTTGAAGAAGATCTTCTATCAGTTGTAACAAGCATAGAGGGAGTAGGCAGAGCAAAGATTTTTCTGACTATGGATAATGACGGTGAAAATGTTTATCTGAATAACACTGACACAAAAACGAAGAGTATAACACCTGTTGTCAGGGGTGTTGTTGTAGTATGCGATGGTGGCGATGACCCGCTTGTTGTTAGCCGAGTTATGTCTGCTGTAACAAAATCGCTTGATATTTCAACTAATAAAGTATGTGTAACTAAATTATCAAATTAATGGAGGAAAAATAATGAAATTACAGAAAAGACATATTGCGTTATCTGCGTTGGTGGTAGCTTTAGGTGCAGCTGTGTTTATTAACTGGCAGTTTAATGGCGCTGACAAATCACTTATAGACGATGTGTCAAAAGAACTCGGTGCCGCTACATATGTAAATGCTGATACTTCAAGCCCTGATCAGGTGTCAGATGTTTCACGACAGACTACTGCTACAGATGAATATTTTGCAAAAGCTGTTGTTGAACGAGATAGAGTTCGTGATGATGCTATTGATATAGCTAAGGAAACGCTCAAACTCGCAGACTCTTCAGATGAAGCGAAAACAGCAGCAGTAGAACAACTCAATAAGCTTGAAGATGCAGTTGTTACAGAGAGTAATGTCGAGAACATTCTAAAAGCAAAAGGCTTTTCACAGACCCTGTGTATGATTTCTGATGAATCGTGCTACGTTGCAGTATTGAAAAAAGAGATGAAAGAAAATTCACCTCTTATTATAAAAGACGCAGTAGTAACGCAGAGTGATATTGAATTTAGCAATATAACAATAGTTGAGGTATAAAAAATCCCCTATGTACGTTTTGTACATAGGGGATAGTTTTTAGAGAACCTTGTAGTAAGGGATTACTGACGTGTCAGTGATATTGTGTATTTTATCGTAGCTGTCAGCATCAACAATAACAAATGCAGAATGTGGTCTGATTTCCATTTTGTTATCAAATGCACGTATAGCTTCGCCTGATGCGCTGTCGTGGTCTGCGATAACATACCAGCGGTTAGGAAGCTCATATTTTGACTTGAGTTCAAACGGATGTTTCTGATCAGTATTATTCATAACTATAGCCATGAATTTGTATTCACCGTCTTTTGCATCCACATTAGCCATAGTTCCTGCAATTACCTTGCCGTTATATGTCATGTATGTTTTGTGAACTGCTTCTTCAGTTGCATCAGTAAGCAATGGGAAGTTCTTTCTGATGTCGATAAGTCCCTTGTAATAATCAACAAGCTCTTTGTACTCGATTGTTCTGGTCCAATCAATTGCATTGATGTTGTCTGGTGATTTGTAGCTGTTATGATCGCCGTGCTTTGTACGTGCAAACTCTTCGCCTGCGAGCATGAAAGGAATACCCAAAGACATAAAGATGAAAGTAGCGGAAAGTTTGTTCTGATCAATAATAGCAGGGTCAGTAGTGTCGTAATTGTGGCACCAGTTTGATTTTAGCAGTTTATCCCACAATGTGAGGTTATCGTGGGCAGATGCGTAAGTTACACATTGTGATGGACGTTTTGCCCATCTGCCAAATGTATCACTTGATGCGCCGAGCATACCGGAGAGTATTTTATAGGTGTCAAAATTTGATCCCTGAATATAGCCTTTTGTATCATCATCAGAACCGCCTTTGATACCATTACGCATATCATCGTTGAACATACCGATTCTGCAAGAGAGCTTTCTTGCGTTTTCTTTAGTACAAGATGCGTCACCTGCTATGCCGTTATCGCCGGCGTCAGCAGTCCAAGGCTCACCATACATGAGGATTCTCTTATCAAGCTTATCGAGTTCTTCGCGGATAAGATTCATTGTTTCGTAATCATGACAAGCCATAAGGTCAAATCTGAAACCGTCAATGTGGTATTCTTCAGCCCAGTATCTTACGGAATCAATCATGAATTTTCTGAACATGATTTTTTCGCTTGCGGTAACATTACCACATCCGGAGCTGTTTAAGTATCTGTTGCCTTGCTTTCTGAAGTAGTAGTTTGGAACTGTTTTCTCAAAGCAGGAGTCGTCACCGGAGTACATATGATTATATACAACGTCCATGATTACGCCGATACCGTTATCATGCAGAGCTTTTACCATCTGCTTGAATTCTTTGATTCTTACTTCACCGTGATATGGGTCTGTAGAATATGAACCTTCAGGAACATTATAGTTTACAGGATCATAACCCCAGTTGTATTCAACGCCTGTTGTTTCATCAACTGAACCAAAATCGAATACCGGGTTTAGTTGTACGTGAGTGATACCAAGCTCTTTTAAATAGTTTAAACATGTAGGGCAGTTAGTGTTAGGAATTTTTGTGTTTTCTTCTGTAAACGCAAGGTATGTGCCTCTGTGTTCTTTAGAAACACCGCTTGTGTTTGAATACGAGAAGTCTCTTACATGAATTTCCCATACGATAGCTTTTGTTTGTTCGTCAACAAGAATATGTTTGTCATTATCCCAGCCTTCAGGGTTTGTTCGTTCTAAGTCGACAACCATTGAACGAGTTGAGTTTACACCTGTAGCTTTTGAGTATACATCCTGTGTCTCAGAGCTAACGTTACCATTCTGAATAACATAGGTGTAATATATTCCGTGCATATCTCCTTGTACGGTTTTGCTCCAAACACCTGTCTGAGGATCCAGAGTCATTTGCTTAATAGCAAGCACTGTTGCTCCTTCTTCTAAAGAAGAACCTGTTGCATACAGCTTAAGCATAACCTGGCTTGCAGCAGGAGCCCATACTTTGAATGTAGTGGACTCTTTTGAGTAGGAAGCGCCAAGATCGTTTTTGTCATAGGTGTTGTAGATTTCGTCTTTGTTTGAATAAAACTTAGTTATCATATTACCTCCATGGTTTTTGTTAGGTCACAATTACATACATTTTATCATTTTTTATTAAAAATACAACCATATTGGCATATATTTTTGAAAAATATCTATTTTAATTCTATTATAGAAGAAATACTTGTAAAATTATCAAAACCGTGATATTATATGCTTTAAATTGATGAATAAGGGAAGTGTAAAGTTGAAATCAATCAAGAAATTTTTAAATCACGTCTTTATAGACGGACTATCTGGCATGGCTCTTGGTTTATTTGCGACACTTATCGTCGGAACTATTCTGGGTCAGATCGGTTCTTATATACCAGGTATTATTGGTACATACATTGGTTATATTGCAACTATTGCAAAATCACTGATGGGTGCAGGTATCGGTGTTAGTATTGCCGCAAAATTCAAGTATAGTCCACTTGTATCGGTTTCGGGCGGTGTAGTTGGTTTTATTGCTGCATTTTCAAATAATATTGTTAATGGAACTTTCTTTAATGAAGCCGGTGGCTTGGCGATCAGCGGTGTAGGTGATCCTCTTTCAGCATTTATAGCTGCTTTGGTTGCTATTGAGGTTGGTAATCTCGTATCAGGCAAAACTAAGCTTGATATTTTAGTAACTCCGCTTGTTACTCTGTCTGTTGGTACAATTATTGCTGTGCTGTGCGGACCATATATTTATGAAGTAACTGCTATGATGGGTGATATTATTCAGTTTGCTACTGAACAACAACCATTTATTATGGGTATCTTAATTTCTGTGCTAATGGGTATCTTCCTTACTTTACCAATAAGTTCTGTTGCGATTGCTGTAATTATTGGACTTAGTGGTATAGCAGGTGGTGCTGCTGTAGTAGGATGTTCAGCGCAGATGGTTGGTTTCGCTGTTGCAAGCTACAGAGAGAATAAGGTTGGTGGTCTGATTTCTCAGGGTATCGGCACTTCAATGATTCAAATGCCTAATATTGTCAGAAAACCTATTATCTGGTTACCGCCGATAATCACAAGTGCTATTTTAGGCCCTATTTCTACTTGTTTACTTGAGCTAAGCTGTGACGCATCTGGCGCAGGTATGGGTACTTCTGGTTTAGTTGGACCACTTGTTACATATTCATCTATGGTTGAGGCAGGTAGCGAACCATATATTGTTATTATTGAGATTATCTGTATGTTGTTTATTGCTCCGGCAATATTAACTCTTGCTATCAGCGAGGGTATGAGAAAGCTGAAACTCATTAAGTTTGGCGATATGAAATTAGACTATTGATAAAGGATGTATTAATATGAAAAAATTTAGATTCAGTACTATTTTATTCTTAGTTTTGTTAGTTGTTCTTTCTGCTTTATTCACAGGCTGTGGTGGCGTTGATGAGGAGTATGAGTACAACGACAAGATTGTTACTAATGAAAAAGCTCCTGTAGAGGGTGATGCAAACCTTACTGCTATTAGCGGTTTTGTAGCTGATGAAGAGCACAAGTTTGTTGAACTTCCGCTCACTGTTACTGACGAAACAAACTCAGGCACACTTGAAATTGTTGCTATTGGTAAGTACACAGGCCCTAATTGTGATGGTGTTGAGAAAGAAGAGCTTAAAGATGCTTTTGCTATTCTTGTTAAGAACCCTACTGACAAAGTTCTGTCTGTTGCTTCACTTGAAATTACTTACGATAAAGGCAAGACTTGTTCATTTAACCCATCAAACATTCCTGCTAAACAGTCAGCTTTAGTTTTTGTTAATAGCGATGCTGTTGAGTATAAGAACGTTAAGAAGTTAGAGTGCGCTGACCCGTTCATTCTTATGAGTGACAGCCTTCCGATGATTGAAGATAAAGTTGGTGTAGACTTCAAAGATGGTCAGTTTATTATCACAAACAGAACTGACGAAGCTTTAGGCGATGTATATGTTCGTTATAAGAACTTCTCAGATGGTAACGCTTACCTCGGCGGTATTACATATTCTGAGGTGGCGCTAGATGTTCAGCCTTATGAAACACAACTTATCGATGCACCTGATTACAGTGAAACAAATAGTATTATTATTGCTGTAGAAAACTTTAAAATCACTGAATAATTAATATATAAAAAGGCGGTACTTAGTATCGTCTTTTTTATTTACAAAAAAAGCAGTATATGCTATACTGTATTAGTAAAAATATGTATAAGGGGCATTGTTATGTGTGACATCGAAAATGCAGTAGAAAAAAACGAAACAGCTGATATTAACTATAATTCTATATCTAGATACAAAAAACGTGAGCAGGCTTTTATTCTAAGCTTTGAAACCCTTTTCTCAGATACAGATATTGATGAGCTTGCTGACAACGCTGCTGATGGTAGCGATGAGTATATGAGCGATTATGCACTGATGTGTGCTAAAGGCATTGTAGAGCATAGCGCAGAGATTGATAAGTATATTTCTGATAATCTGAAACAGGGTTGGAAAATAAGCCGTATTTCTAAGGTTTCTTACGCTGTAATGCGTCTTGCTATTTTTGAGATGCTTTATGTTGAAGATGTGCCTGTTTCAGTTTCTATTAATGAAGCTGTAGAACTTGCTAAAAAATACTCAGTGCCTGATGATAGTGCTTTTGTTAATGGTGTATTAGGCTCAATATCTAAGAAGATAAATGAGTAAGTTTTTAGGAATTGATACCAGTAACTATACTACGTCTGTTGCTCTTTATGACGACAAGCTGAATACCGTAGTACATAAACGCAAGTTACTGCCTGTATCAAAAGGAGAACTCGGAATCAGACAGTCTGATGCTGTATTCCACCACACTCAACAGTTGCCACAGCTTATAGAGGAATTATTTTCTGATGTTTCATGTTCTGCTACAGACATCAAAGCAGTTGGTGCTTCTTTTACCCCACGTAAAATCGAAGGCTCGTATATGCCGTGCTTTACTGTCGGTAGCTGCGTTGCGCGTTCTTTATCAAAGGTTTTAGGTGTGCCTTTATATGATTTATCACATCAGCAAGGCCACATAGCAGCAGCGCTTTTTTCTGCTGATAAGCTTGATTTGATTGGTGAGAAGTTTCTTGCTTTTCATGTCAGCGGTGGCACTACTGACGCTTTACTTGTTAACAATACTTGTTCTAATGCTGACATACTCCCGGTTGAACTAGTAGGTAAGACTTTAGACCTTAACGCTGGTCAGCTTGTTGATAGGGTAGGACTTATGCTTGGTTTGAGCTTTCCTTGCGGTAAGGAGCTCGAAGCTTTAGCACTGCAGTACAAAGGCGAGATTAAAGTCAGACCTACTATCAAGGGCAACGACTGTTGTCTAAGCGGTATCGAAAACATCTGTAGGAAGCTTATCGACGATGGTGCTGATAGATGCTATGTTGCGGCCTTATGCTTAAAGCATATTGAAGAAGCGCTTATGCAGATGACTACCAATATTCTCTCTGTACATGGTGATATTGAAGTTTTGTTTGCCGGTGGTGTTATGTCTAACGCTATCATCAGAGAGAATCTGACAAAAAAACTTAACTGTACTTTCTGCGAACCGCAATTTTCTACTGATAATGCATGTGGAATTGCTGTTCTTGCTTCTATACTTGATAAACGGAAATAACTAAATGATTAACACACCAAAGATTCTTACAGTTTCACAACTTAATTTTTATCTGAAATCATTGCTTGATAACGACTCTCGTTTACAGTTTCTATTGTTAGAAGGCGAGATTTCAAACCTTACAGACCATTACAGCAGCGGACATATTTACTTTTCTCTTAAAGACGAGAAGAGTGTCGTGCGTGCTGTGATGTTCTCTTATGCTGCAAAAAATCTGAAATTCAAACCTAAAAATGGTATGAAAGTTCTTGTGCGCGGTCGAGTAACCATATATGAACCGACAGGACAGTATCAGGTCTATGTCGAAGATATGCAACCAGACGGAATCGGTGCGTTATCCTTACAGTTTGAACAGCTCAAAGAAAAGCTGACAAAAGAAGGATTGTTCTCAGCTGAACATAAAAAACCTATACCAAAATATCCTGAGACTATCGGCGTGATTACTTCGCCTACAGGTGCAGCAGTACGAGATATTATTAATGTGCTTTCTCGTAGATATCCTTGTGCCGATATTGTTATGTGTCCAGTGCTTGTACAGGGGGATAATGCTGCTATACAGCTTAGAGATGCGATTAAT
>JAUMXP010000030.1 GCA_030529125.1 Eubacteriales bacterium
AGCAAGCACACTGCCGCTTTCTTTAATCAGCACTCTCGCTATTGTGTTAGATGGAAGCCTGATAGCTACAGTATCTAACCCTGCACTCACCTCATCAGGGATAACAGATGATTTTTTCATAATCATAGTCAGCGGACCTGGCCAGAATTCCTCAGCCAGTGCTCTTGCTTTATCTGAAAACTCTTCAACAAGATTGAATTTTTCAATATCCGCTACATCTGCGATATGAACAATAAGCGGATTGTCCATTGGTCTGCCCTTTGCTTTGAAAATCTTAGCAACACAATCGCCCCTTAACGCATCAGCCGCAAGACCGTAAACCGTCTCTGTAGGCATAGCAACTACACCACCTTCTTTTAAAAAGGCAACTGCAGTTTTTATATCGTTAATATTATTGCCTAGTAAGAGTGTATTCATAATATTACTTTTCCATACTTTCTTTAAGTTGTTCAGCTCTCTGTGCTGTGATAAGAGCCTCGATAACCTCATCGAGATTACCGTTTAATATATCATCGAGCTTATATAGTGTAAGACCGATTCTGTGGTCTGTGAGTCTGCTCTGTGGGAAATTATAAGTGCGGATTTTCTCTGATCTGTCACCTGAACCTACCTGAGATTTTCTATCACTAGCAATTTCAGCGTTCTGCTTATCTTGTTCGACTTTTAAAAGTCGGCTTTTCAGAACCTTAAGCGCCTTGTCTTTGTTTTTATACTGGCTACGCTCGTCCTGACACTCAACTACCATACCTGTAGGCAGATGGGTAATACGAATAGCAGAAGATGTTTTGTTGATATGCTGACCACCTGCACCAGAAGAGCGGAAAGTATCAATCTGTAAATCATTAGGATTAATATCGATTTCAACGTCATCTGCTTCAGGAAGCACCGCAACTGTAGCCGCAGAGGTATGGATTCTGCCACCGCTTTCGGTCTGTGGTACACGCTGAACTCTATGAGTACCTGACTCAAACTTAAAACGTGAGTACGCACCATCACCGTTAATCATAAATGAGATTTCCTTGTATCCACCTAGCTCGGTTTCGTTAGCGTTTAAAATCTCGACCGAGAAGTTCCTTTTCTCAGCGTACATTGTGTACATACGGAAAAGGTCAGCTGCAAAAAGCGAAGACTCCTCACCGCCTGTACCGCCGCGGATTTCAACAATAACATTACGTTCATCGTTAGGGTCTTTAGGCAGTAACAATATTTTGAGTTCTTCTTCGATAGCAGGAATTTTCTCTTTAGCATCACTAAGCTCAAACTGTGCAAGGCTCTTGAGTTCATCGTCGTTTCCTGCTTCTTCTAAAAGAGAAAGTGCATCTTCGATGCTTTGTTTAGTCGCCTTAAACTCGCGGTACTTATCGACAATCGCTGTTATAGAACTTAGTTCTTTGTTAACTTCTCTGAACTGAACAGGGTCAGCAGCAACATCAGGCTCATAGAGTCGTTTATTAAGTTCTTCAAATCTTTTATCAAAAATTTCAAGTTTATCAAACATAGTTTACCTCAATCATTATCTTCGCGAATAATGCGCTTAATATTTTTTTCAGCTACTTTTCGCTTAATCATAATCTCGTGCGAGCATTTAGTACACTTGATTTTAAAATCCATTCCGATTCGTGTTACTAAAAACTCGTTGCATCCGCACGGATGAGGCTTTTTCATTATTAACTTGTCCAAAACACGTACATCCATACTAATCGCCTATTTTCCCATTTTTATACATAATACATATTAACACAAACGCACAAAAATAGCAAGGCGGCACACATAATAGTATGCCGCCGTATAAAAAGCCAATTATTCAATTACATATTCTCGTAGTCTTCCGTATACAGTTTCGTCGATAACTGCTTCAACAACAATTCCGTCTGCTGTATATTCTTCGCTATTGACAGTAGAAGTTGTCCTGAGATTTGCCGCTAAACCTGCCTTATCAAACGGGAACAGTAACTTCACAAGTTTTACTCGCAGTGGCAGATTATCTTCAATTGCCTTTAATAGTTCATCGATGCCTGTGCCGTTTTTAGCACTAATTCGAACAGCGTTGCTGATACGAAATTCATCAGAATTTTCATCTAGCAAATCACATTTATTCAGCACAGGAACGATTGGAGTATCTACACAACCAAGACTGCTGAGTAGCTCTGCTGTAACTTCTAAATGCAGTGCAGACTCCTCGGAACTTGCATCACACACATTCAGTATAATATCAGCTAGAGCAGCTTCTTCGAGTGTACTCTTAAATGCTTCGACCAGATGATGTGGCAAGCGACGTACAAGCCCAACGGTATCAATAAGCATAACCGACACTCCGTTTGGAAGCTTGAGTGCACGTGAAGTAGGATCAAGAGTAGCAAAAAGCTTGTCCTGAGCGAGTACTCCCGCTTCAGTCAGATAGTTCATCAAGGTGGATTTACCTGCGTTTGTATAGCCGACAATAGCAACCGTGATTACGTTATCTTTCTTTCTGCGTCGACGAAGCTGAATACGATGCTGTTCAACGTCTTTGAGTTGCTCTTTTAATGTCTCCATCTTTCTGCGGATATGACGTTTGTCGGTTTCGAGCTTGGTTTCACCAGGGCCACGAGTACCTATACCACCACCAAGTCGCGACATCTCAATACCCTTACCGGTGAGTCGTGGAAGCATATACTTAAGCTGAGCGAGCTCAACCTGAAGTTTACCTTCTTTGCTCTTTGCGCGCTGAGCAAAAATATCTAATATTAGCATTGTTCGGTCAATAGTACGAACATCTGTCGCAGTCTCGATATTTCTGATCTGCACCGGAGAAAGCTCCAAGTCAAAAATAAGCAAATCAATCTCATGAAGCTTACACGCTTCTTTTATTTCAATTAATTTGCCGCTACCTACACAAGTACCCGGCTCTAAATGGCTGAGTTTCTGTTCAATGCTCAAAACAGGATCAGCGCCTGCGCTCTCTGTAAGCTCAAACAACTCTGCAAGCGACGACAGAGCATCAAAATCACCTGTATCCACACTGACAAGCAGCGCACGCGGAAGTTTGGTTTCTAATGTGTTTTCCATAAATCTCTCCAAAACATTTATGTGATAAGTATATCCTAAGTTTATTGCTTTGTAAATATTCAAAATTTCAACGCACATGAGTTAATTAATAATTTGATTTTTGACAAATATAATAGTATAATGTTATTTGGTAAAATTTGAACTACTGAGAAGTAGACTAAAACGAGGTATATTATGGACAACAAAAGAATCGTTGTTAAGGTTGGTACATCAACCCTTACATATGAAAACGGAAAGATAAATTTAAGACGTGTAGACACACTTTCAAAGGTACTGTCTGATCTGAGAAACGCAGGTCACGATATAGTGCTTGTGTCTTCAGGCGCTATCGGTGTTGGTGTAGGTAAGCTGGGACTACCAAAAAGACCTGACACTACTAGAGAGAAGCAGGCACTAGCAGCTGTTGGTCAGTGCGAACTGATGTTTATGTATGACAAGCTGTTTTCTGACTACAACAACACTGTTGCTCAGGTACTGCTGACAAAGTACTCTGTAGATACTGACCACAAAAAAGAAAACGTATTAAACACTTTCAATACACTTTTAAAAATGGGCATCATCCCTATCGTTAACGAAAACGATACGGTTGCTATCGATGAGTTGCAGGGTAACAACTTTGGTGATAACGATATGCTTTCTGCTATTGTTGCAAAGCTTCTAAACGCAGACACCCTTGTAATCCTCACAGATATTGATGGTCTGTACACTGACAATCCTCGTACAAATCCAGATGCTAAACACATCGATGTTGTGGATAGCATTACCGATGAAATAATGCACATGGCTAACGGCTCGGGTTCAAACCGTGGCACAGGCGGTATGGCAACTAAGCTTTCTGCCGCTAAATATGTAACAGAAGCTGGCATTGACTGTGTTGTCGTAAACGGCGATAATCCTAAGGTTCTCTACTCTATTTTTGAAGACGAAAAGCAGGTAGGAACATTATTCAAAGGACAAAGGTGATAAAAATGTTAAGTGTAAAAGAACTTGGTATAAACGCAAAAGCTGCTTCACGCGCACTACTCACAGCTAAAAGCAAGAAAAATGAAGCGCTGAAAAACATCGCACAGGCTCTTATCGACAACAGCGATGCTATCATAAAAGCAAACGATATGGATATCGAAAACGGAAAAGCAGCTGGTTTGTCTGATGCTATGCTCGACAGACTCAGACTTGACGAAAAGAGAATTCAAGGTATTGCACAGGGAGTACGCGAAATCGTCGCTATGCCTGATCCTGTCGGCAACGTTTTATCAGGCAATGCTTTATCAAACGGACTCGAAATCTCAAAAGTCACTGTTCCACTTGGTGTTATCGGTATCATTTTTGAGTCACGTCCTAACGTCACAGCAGACGCTGCTGCACTGTGCTTAAAAGCTGGCAACTGCGTTATTTTAAGAGGCGGCAAGGAAGCTATCAACTCAAATAAAGCTATCGTAAAAATTATGAGAGAAGCTGTAGAAAAAGCATCTCTACCTGCTGACTGCATCAATCTTGTTGAGGACACTACCCGCCAGAGTTCAATCGAACTTATGGGACTCACTGAATACCTCGATGTTCTGATTCCACGCGGTGGCGCAGGTCTTATCAGAGCAGTGGTCGAAAACGCTAAAGTTCCTGTAATCGAAACTGGCGTTGGTAATTGTCACGCTTATGTTGACGAGAGTGCTGACATTGATATGGCTTGCAACATTATTTTCAACGCAAAAACATCTCGTGTGTCAGTTTGTAATGCACTTGAAACTATGCTTATACACGAAAAAATCGCAAGCAAAGCACTGCCTGCGATTTATGATAAATTAAAAGAAAAGAACGTAGAAATCCGCGGCTGCGAAAAAACTGCTGAGATTCTAGGTTCCTGTGTCAAAACAGCAACTGATGAAGATTACAACACAGAATTTTTAGATTATATCCTTGCTGTTAAGGTTGTGGATTCACTCGATAGCGCTATCGACCATATCGCTAAATATTCAAGCGGTCATAGTGAAACAATCATCACACAAAACTACAAAAACGCAG
Organism: Eubacteriales bacterium; assembly: GCA_030529125.1. Taxonomy (GTDB): domain Bacteria; phylum Bacillota; class Clostridia; order Oscillospirales; family Acutalibacteraceae; genus Ruminococcoides. The sequence goes on from JAUMXP010000030.1 coordinate 5,068, forward strand.
AGACTTTCTTAAACGAAATTGACTCTGCCGCTGTTTATGTCAATGCATCAACACGATTCACTGACGGCGGAGTGTTCGGTTTAGGTGCTGAAATCGGTATCTCAACCCAGAAACTCCACGCACGCGGACCAATGGGCCTTTCTAACCTTGTAAGCACCAAGTTTGTTGTAAGAGGTCAGGGTCAGATCAGAGAATAAGGTACATAAGCGCTAGTATAAGCGTAGTGTCTGCTTTTTCGCTTATGAGAAGGACTATCAAAAGCAATATCAGGCTTTTCTCCTTATCACGCATAAAAACATCTAGCAGATTATCGTTTCTTTTCTCTAATGCTGAAACCTCTTTTTGAGTTTCTTTTTCAGTAGTCGCTGGTTTATTTTCCGCCCTATTCGATGTCTGTCTGTTATGTATCGGGGTGTTGTCATTTTGACGTGCGTTTGAATACATTTGTTTTAGGCGTTGCATCGCTTCGTTTTCAATATTATCAGCCATAGCTACCCCCTACTAAAACAGTGAATCTAAGATTCCGACATCTTTCACTATTGGCAACAGCTTCATTATTTTTAATAACTTTGATGCTTCGTCGAGTTTTTTCTGACGAGCATCAGACAAAAATGGACGCAATGCAAAAAGTAGTCTGGTTGTATCATCATCTTTGTTGATACCTGATAGAAGCGGTGCTACTTTTGTTATCAGCGATAACGTATCAGGCGACATAAGCGACGATATATTAGAGAGCATATTTGTATGCTCATCTTTCTTCTCTTCTTTATGTATCGGTTCTTTTGAGGTGTTACCTATGCCCAGCATATCCCCAAGCCCTTTTATCTGCTCCATAGCCTGGGGATCGCTCAGAATTTCGTTTATCTTCTGACTCAGGTCGTTCATTTTACCCCATCAGTTTTTTGATTATAGCCTGTGCTTGTGGAGTAGACAGCACTTTTTTGGACTGTTCAGGGTCAGATAGTATATCACTTATTTTTTGTGCTTGTTTCTGATCCATGTGCTGGAGCACCTTGTCGAGCTTTCCTTTCTCCAGGGCTGTTCTCACCTGTGTACTGTCTGCGTTCAGTCTTTGCGCAAGCATATCTACAAGTGAATTTATCTGCTCATTATTTGCCATATATAACACCTCAATAATATACTATGCAACATACTAACAATTATGTCAGGAGTTTTTATGAGAATTCTTGTTGTTTCTGATACACACGGTGATTTTTACTCATTCAAAAAAGCTGTTGAAGCTCAAAGAAGTGCTGAAATCATCATCCACTGTGGCGACAGCCGTGATGAACTTGATAATATCAGGATGCTGTATCCTAACAAAGCGATAATAGCAGTAAAAGGAAACTGCGATTTTTCTTCAATGCTCCCAAGTGTGGAAGATAGAGTAATAGAAGGCAAAAAGCTCTTCATCACACACGGACATCTGTACAACGCTAAAATGACACTGTACCCTCTGTGTTGTGCCGCACGTGAAGCTAAAGCAGATATCGTGCTATTCGGTCATACTCACAACGCTATCGCTGAATATGACGACGGTCTATACATTCTCAATCCAGGATCACTCAGCGGATACAATGCATCGTATGCATACATTGATATTACTGAAAAAGGCATTATGACAAATATAGTCAAATTAAAATAATTATAGATTTTTTAGTGTCGCTATGATATAATTAGAAGGTATGCAAAGGAGGTAATAACGTGAGCGACTTTAACGAACAAGTAAAAGAGCTTTTTTCTGAAACACTCAGCGCTCATCGAATGCCTCATGCCATACTGATTACAGGCGGTACACCTAACTTGCGAGATGAAACAGTCAGGTTTCTGTCAACAGCAGCTGTGTGTAGCGAAAGCAATCGACCATGCGGTAACTGTAAACACTGTATCAAAGCATTATCCGGTGGTCATAGTGATATTTACACCCCTAAGCTTACCGGTAAGACAAACACCGTCAGCATAGATGCAATCCGAGAACTCATCAGAGACGCAAGCATCATACCTAACGAAGCTGACACAAAGGTCTTTATCATTAAAGACATAGATAAATCAATGTCTGAGTTGGTTCAGAATTCGTTTTTGAAAATTTTAGAAGAACCACCGCTTTCAACACTATTTGTATTGACTGCTGAAAGCACCAATCGTCTTTTGCCTACTATTTTATCACGTGTGCAGGTTTTTTCACTTAAACAAGAGTACAGTGTAAACGAAGAAATAAACGAAATAGCAAAAGAAATTATAGACGGAATTATAAGTCCGGGCGAAATCAAGCTCCTTTACGCTACAGCCCGACTTAACACAAGACCGATCTTCAAAGAAGTGCTGGCAGTTGTGTCAGAATACCTGCGACTCGGACTTAATAGATCCGTCGGCGTAAAGAACGACAACGAACAAGCGTGTGCTATCGCTAAAAAACTAACTAAATCACGAATCATCGAATTGATAGATTTAACACAAAAGGCTATTATCAGAGCCGACCGCAACGTCAACATGGCACTACTGTGCACTTGGCTTTGCGGAGAATACAGGAGGATTTCATGGCAGAGGTAATCGGAGTAAGATTTAAACAGGTCGGTAAGATTTACTACTTTGATCCTGTTGATATAAAATTTAACAGTGGTGAATATGTTATTGTTGAAACAGCTCGCGGTGTTGAATGTGGCGAAGTAGCTACTGCAAACCGCGAAGAAAGTGACGATAACATTGTATTTCCACTTAAGAAGGTAATCAGAAAAGCTACTGATGACGACTTAAAGCATTTAAGTGAAAACAAACAAAAAGAAAAGAACGCACTAATAACCTGTGAAAAGCTTGTAAAGCAACATAATCTTGACATGAAGCTTGTTGATGTTGAATATACATTTGATAACTCAAAAATCATGTTCTATTTCACAGCTGACGGCAGAGTTGACTTCAGAGCTCTTGTAAAAGACCTTGCGTCAGTATTCAGAACCCGAATAGAACTTAGACAAATCGGTGTACGAGACGAAGCAAAAATGCTAGGCGGCCTTGGTGTATGCGGAAAACCGTTCTGCTGTTCAAGCTTCTTAGGCGAATTTCAGCCTGTTTCTATTAAAATGGCTAAAGAACAGGGACTTTCACTCTCGCCTGTTAAGATTTCAGGCACCTGCGGAAGACTTATGTGCTGCTTAAAGTACGAGCAGGAAGCCTACACAGACTTACTTAAACATACACCAAAAGTAGGAGCTATCGTCAAAACTCCTCTTGGTCGTGGACTTGTTGTTGAGAACAATCTGCTCACACAGACTCTGAAAGTAAAGATGGATAACACCCCTGACGAAGCTGCTCCACAGACTTTCAAAGTCAAAGAAGTCAAGCTCGTCAAAGACGGATACATCAAGGTCGACAAAAAGGAACTTGATGAACTTAAAAATTTGGAATAAAAATTTTTGACAAAATAATTGCTTTTTTCACAAAGTATGATACAATGTACTTGTATCATTTAACAAGGAGGTTTACTCATGGCTTTTGTAATTGATAAGGATACATGCATCGGCTGCGGCGCTTGTGCTGATCAGTGCCCATGCGAAGCTATTGCTGAAGATGATGGCAAGTTCGCTATCGACGCTGACACTTGTGTTGATTGCGGTGCTTGTGCAGGTCAGTGCCCTGTAGAAGCTATTGCTGAGGGCTAATTAAATTAATACAAAAGGCTCACAGTTTTTACTGTGAGCTTTTTTGTTTGCATAAAAACAGTTATATGTTATAATAACTTTTAGTTTATATCCTTTTTGGGGGTGATATGATGCTTAAAGAATACGAACGACTCGAACCGCTCGGAAACGGTGTGGAGATTATCGTCAGCGATATGTACCATTTTTCTACTGATACTATCCTGCTCGCTGATTTTTCAAAAGTGAAGAGTACAGATTTCGCAGTAGAGCTTGGCACAGGCTGTGGCACAATGCCGCTTTTGTGGACCAGAGAACATAGTGTCAGAGAAATCATCGCTATAGACATCCAGAGTCAGTGTATAGATATGCTAACTAGAAACATCAATCACAACGTAAATAACGAAAGATCAAATTGCTTGTGCATCAAACCGCTGTGCGCTGATCTCAAGGACCTCAAGGGCAAGATTGAATTTGGCAAGTATAACGTTGTAGTGTGCAACCCTCCGTACAAGCTATCAGGTTCAGGAATCAAAAATCCTGACGAAGAAAAGCTGCTTGCACGTCACGAAGAAAGCTGCACACTGGACGATGTATGCGCAGCAGCAGCTCATCTGCTACAATTTTCAGGTCGCTTCTGTATCTGTCAAAGACCTGAACGACTGACGGACGTGATGATGTCGATGAGACAATTTGACATTGAGCCTAAGCGTCTGCGCTTTGTGCAACAACGAAAAGACAAAGAACCTAAACTCTTTTTACTTGAAGGAAGATACAAAGGCAAAAGAGGTTTTATGCAAGTTATGCCTACACTGTTCATTGAAGATGAACAAGGCAACTTCTCAGACGAAATGAAAGAAATCTACGGTTTATATAAAGAAGGTAGAACATGAGCATTCTATATGTAGTCGGAACTCCTATCGGCAATCTGTCTGATATGTCACCACGCGCGATTGAAACTCTAAATGAGGTTGATTTCATCGCAGCTGAAGACACCAGAGTAACGCTGAAACTACTCAACCATTTTGGTATCAAAAAGCCAATGGTGAGCTACTATGAACATAATAAAGAATTTCGCGGTGAGCTCATCTGCAACCGCATTAAATCAGGTGAAACCTGTGCTATAGTTACCGATGCAGGTATGCCGTGCATCTCTGACCCTGGTGAATTACTCATCAAACAGTGCGAGGAATACTCAATCAAAACTGTTGTAGTACCGGGTCCATCAGCTGTTATTTCTGCGCTGTGTGTATCTGGACTTGCGACAGGTCGATTCACGTTTGAAGGCTTTTTGTCTATGAACAAAAAAAGTCGTGCAGACCACCTCGAGTCACTGCAAAACGAGAGTCGCACCATGATTTTCTACGAAGCTCCTCACAAACTTTCAAATACATTAAAAGACTTGTACGACACTTTCTCTGATAGAAAGCTTACTATCGCACGAGAGCTGACTAAGATTCACGAGGAGATTATTCGCACCACTACAAAAGAAGCGTGCGAAAAATACAACGACGGTTCACTCAAGGGTGAAATCGTACTCATACTTGAAGGCAAACCACAAAGTACTGACAGTGAATATACAATAGAAGACGCTGTGGGTATTGCTAAAAAACTTATAGCAGATGGTATGAAGCCGACTGACGCAGCTAAAGAAGCTGCAAAAATCACTAAAATCCGTAAAAACGATATATATAAAAATCTTCTTTAAAGGAATTATAATGACATACGAACAAGCACTTAATAAAATACATTCACTGGATAAATTCGGCTCACGTCCGGGACTAGACAGAATCAAAATGCTGTTTGACCTTATAGGCGATGAGCTGCTCTCTCAAAAATTTATACATGTTGCAGGTACAAACGGAAAAGGTTCTGTATGCCAGATGATTAGTCAGGTGCTTACACACTCAGGCTACAAGACAGGTCTGTTCATCTCACCATACATCACAGATTTTGAAGAGCGAATTCAGATTAATAATCAAAACATTTCTAAAGAAGAGCTCACAGTTGCTGTTGAGCATCTCTTCCCTTTGCTTACAAAACTTAGTGATGACGGAATCATCATCACTGAATTTGAGTTTCTGACAGCACTTGCTTTCTATGTTTTCAAACAGAATAACTGTGACATCATTGTGTGTGAAACAGGGCTTGGTGGTCTGCTCGACTCAACTAATCTGATTGAAAAGCCACTGTGCTCTGTGCTCACTAAAATTGATATTGACCACACTGCTATTCTAGGCGATACGCTAGAACTCATCACAGAGCAAAAGTGCGGTATTATCAAAGATAACTCCATCACAGTTTCAGCTGAACAAAGTGATAGAGCACTCAAGATCATCAAAAACACCGCAAACACAAAACACAACAGCTTTTATTATGCAAAAGACATCGAATTGTACGATATTGAACTTTCTATTAACGGCGCAAAATTTTGCTATAAAGATGAAAAACTCTCCATCCCTCTATGTGGCGAGCATCAAATCGATAACGCAAGAACCGCCCTATGCACCTTGGAAGCACTCAACGAAAACGGCTTGATAGATGTATCTTTAAAGCAAATAAAACAAGGTTTCAAAAAAGCACTCAATCCTGCTCGTTTCGAGCTTATGTCAGAATCGCCTGTGGTTATACTTGATGGTGCGCATAATGTAAACGGTATCACAGCATTTAAAAATGCGACAGAGAGCTTTGTAGCGCCTAAGAGAGCGTTGCTTGTTGGTATGCTCAAGGATAAAGATGTCGAAAGTGCACTCTCACTGCTAAAAGGTATGTTTGAACTGGTTGTAGTTACCGATGTACCAAACGTGCGCAACCTTGACTGCTACGAACTTGCTGATATATGCAAATCCTACTTTGAAAAGGTTGTGGTTATCAGTAATAGTAAAACTGCTTTCGATACTGCGTACGACTTATGCGTTAAAAACGATATGTCGCTATGCATCTGTGGTTCGCTATATCTCGCGGGAGAAATCCGACCACATATTATCAGTAACTTAAAAAAATGATTTTTCACGACAACAGAATAAAACAAATTATTTATGCCTATACTTATATGATATGAGTATAGGCATTATTTATTAGGAAGTGAAAATATGGTAGAAACTGATTTTACTGATGATGTATTAACCGCAAAACTGTACGGAGAAATTGACCACCATCGTGCACCTGCTATAAGAACTAAAATTGACGGACAAACAGAAAGTCTGAGGCCAAAAGAACTACGCCTTGACTTTTCGCACGTATCATTTATGGACAGCTCTGGTATAGGACTCATCATGGGCAGATATCATCAGGTGTCGCTTGTAGGCGGAAAACTAAAAGTTGTGAATGTTCCTAAAGGTATCGAAAAAATAATCAACTTATCAGGAATTGAGTCACTGGGGGTATTGCGATGAATGTAACAAACGAACTGAATCTGAATTTTATATCAAAAAGTACTAACGAGAGCTTTGCACGAGCTGCAGTGTCGGCATTTCTGCTTTTTCTTGACCCGACTATTGCAGAACTGGCAGACATAAAAACTGCCGTATCAGAAGCAGTCACGAACTGCATTGTGCACGCATATCCAAACTACATAGGCACGATTTACATAAATGTAAAAGTCACAGATCAAAACAAAATAATAATCAAGATCCGTGACAAAGGTATAGGCATCAAAGATGTAAAACAGGCCATTAAACCGCTATTCACTACATCTAAAGAAGAGCGTGCAGGACTTGGCTTTGCTGTAATGCAGAGTTTTATGGACAATGTAAAAGTAAGGTCTAAAGAAGGTAGTGGCACCACTGTTATTATGGAAAAAACTATAATACGTACAAACTATGACAAGAGATGAGCTGATTAGTGAGAACCTAGGCCTGGTGCATTCCTGCGCTCGGAAATTTATAAATCGCGGTATAGACTATGATGACCTGTATTCGACAGGCTGCGTAGGGCTAATCAAAGCAATAGACAATTTTGATCCCTCACTAGGGTATAAGCTCTCAACGTACGCAGTGCCGGTTATCTTAGGCGAGATAAAACGACTTTTCCGCGATGGCGGTATGATAAAAGTATCGAGAAGCTTAAAAGAACTATCTCAAAAAGCCACTAGAATATCAGAAGAATATAAAAAAGAAAACGCAGATGATATTCCTATCTCCCTGCTTGCTGAAAAACTTGAGGTCGATGTATACAAAGCAAGCGAAGCGTTGTCTGTAAGTACCCCTGTTATGTCGCTTACAGCTCACACTGATGATGGCGAAAAGACGCTCGATATTCCTACTGTATCTATTGAAGACGAGCTAATAGAAAAAATGTCGCTCGATGACATTCTGAATACATTAGATGACCGCGACAAAGAGCTAATTAAGCTGCGTTACTATAAGCACAAAACACAGGTAGAAGTAGCAAAAGCACTCAATATGACTCAGGTGCAGGTATCACGAAAAGAAAAAAAGCTGCTTTTACTAATGCGAGAAAAGCTGATATAAACAAAAAAGGCTACCGAATTG
>JAUMXP010000185.1 GCA_030529125.1 Eubacteriales bacterium
AAAAAAACGGAGGTCTGCACAATATGAAACAATATGTATCTGTAACCGCCAGATTTGATGCTGACGGCAACATACTGCCACTCGCTATAAACTGGGATGATGGCAGAAGCTTTGAGATAGACAGGATAATCGATATTCGTTATGCTGCATCATTAAAAGCAGGCGGCGCAGGTATACGCTACACCTGCAGAATAAAACAAATTGAAAAACATCTCTTTTTAGAAGACAACAGATGGTTTGTAAACAACGAAAAAGAGACAAAAAAACAGCACTCATAAACAGAGTGCTGTTTTATATTATGCAAAGTAAATATCGTAATCACCGTAGTTTACAATAATGTAGCTGATAATACCTTCATCGTTATAGACAATATCATACTCAGCAGCAGTGCCGTCCTCGTATTCAACGTAAATAAGAGAATCGTGCTCGGTGAAATTACCTTTCTTTGTTTTGTTGAGATAATCGCTTAAAAACATCTCAAAATTGCCGTCATTATCGAATTTTATGTAACTGTCAGCTTCGTTGAAGCCCGAGCCGAAAACAACCCTGCCCTTGACTTCTTCTGAAGTAGTGTGGTCAACTATACGACAAATCTTGAAATCACAGAAAATAACATCATCAGCGTTATCCTCTAAATACTCATCAGATGGGACAAAATCGTCTACATCATCATCAGAACCTACTTCGAATGACTCGCCGTCTAAAACATCCTGCGAGCTCATATCTTCATCCATATACTCGTCTTCAGAAGATAAAGTCTCGTTGTTGACAGGTACTGTAGGTTTAGCTGAATCGTCTGCGCCTAAATCAAAATAAAAGTATGCAAAAACACCAGCTCCAATAAGCAAAAGTACACACAATATAATAATCAGGACTTTCTTCATATTTACACTTCCTTTTTATCAGCAGAATTTTCGTTGTTCTCCCTCTGCTCTAACACACGTCTAATAAGTTCGCTCTGTTTGATCATCTTACCTTTGTAGAAAATATAGTCATCAGTATCTTTGAGTGTAGAAATATCAACGTCTGAATAATCTTCTTGTTCTATAACTGTCTGGTTTGCGTTGTTCTTCTTATTCTTAGCATCAACAATAGCATCGTCGATACTCTTAGCTTTTGTGCTGCGATCAGCTATAGAGCCATACATGTCATCGTAAACATAGAAGCTGACAACAAACTGACAGCAAGCAGGAACAATAAGCGCTAGTAGTGCTAAAGTGATAGCAACAACCAGCCAAACCTCAGTGAAAAATGCAACAAAAGTAAACGAAATAGCTATAACAATAACCATAGCTATCAAGGCGCAAACGTTGTTCTTGATCTCACCGAAAGACATGAGAAAACTGTTCTTGAATGTAGGCTTTAACTTAAGGTCAAAAGTAACCGTCATAACAGGGATATAAAAAGCAGTGAACAGTAACGCAAGTGCTATGAGAATACACACAAACAGTGCTCCGTAGAATATCCATGATGAGGACAACAAAGCAGAGTAGAAGTTGATTGAATAATAGCACACTATAGTTACAAGTGATAAGAGAAATCCGTACAACAAGAATCTGAAGAAGTTCTCTTTAACCCCTTTAAAATAGGTTGAAAATACAGGTACATCTTCATCACCACGCGCAATATTACGACACACAAGCACAACACCACTATAAAAAGGAAACAGCAGTGTAATCAAGCCTGCGCCCGATAATGTAAGCCAAAAGCCCGAGATAAGCTTCATAAACAGGTAATACAGCGCAAGCACAGCTACAAGCGGTACAAAAAATATAAGATTAGTTAAAATTACACGATGGAAATTTGAAAAAAGTCTATCTATAAGTATTTCAAATCTCATTTTCTTTCTGGTTTGTTTCATTTTATACCCCATCAAAAATTAAACATATTTGCAAATAAGCTCCATAAAATCATATCGACGATCGCAGAAAACACCGCAAAAATCAAAACAATAAAGAATCGTACGAAAAATGTTTTTATGTTTCTATGCAGTAATACGTCCGTTTTGGACGAAAAATACAATTTCAGTAAATCAACAGAATGAGTGAATGCCTCATTGAGTGATACAATAAATGCCATAAAAAACAACACAGCACCAGGCAGGATAACAAGCACAAAGAAGCCCAGACCACTAAGCGAATGTTCACTCATCAGGTACGCTGCTGTAATGCCAAGCCCGTAGCCTTTGAACGCACACAACGCAGGCAATGCAAACATCCCCCACGCTGTAAAGCTCAACAAAAAGCAGGAGAATACAAACAAAAAGTCGCTCGCAAACGAAGAGCAGAAAACATCAAACGCTGATAGCGACAATCTGTTGCTCAGATTAGTGACAAACAAAAAATCAAGCTGTGACAAAAAGTCCGTTGAAGTAGCATCAAAGCTCGACGCTCCAAAAATAACTCCAACAAAAAACATAAGGAAAAAGAACGCACGAACTGAGTACAACGACATAAAGCGTTTTAACGAGAAATCACGCAAACGTGAAAATCGATGCAACCTATGTTCCCTGTTCTTAAGTGAAAAAACTATGCCTCTCATAATATCCCTCCGATTAATTGGATATTATGCATAGCTTGTTCTGTTTAGACTAAAAAGTAAAAATTACTTTCCGAGTTCTTCTGCCCTATCTGTACAAGCTTTCATAGCTTTTTTGACTGTATCGACAAAATTATTTTCTTCAAAAGAATTAAGTGCCGCTATGGTAGTACCGCCCGGTGAAGAAACCTTTCTGATAAGAGTTTCGATGTCATCGCCGCTTTCTCTCATCATAGCTGCAGCACCCTCAAATGTAGCGCAGATAAGGTTCATCGCCTTATCTGCGTCGATATTACACTCGCTAGCGTAATCAGCCATAGCCTTAGCAAACAAATACACATACGCTGGACTGCTACCGTTGACAGATATAATCTCGTTCATGTGAGACTCATCGAACACTTCAGTAACTGATGAAATAGAAAACATATCGTTAACTATCTTAAACTCGTCTTCAGTCATATTGTCAGATGGGCAGAGCGCTGTGGCACCCTTAGACAGCAGCAGCGGTGTGTTAGGCAT
>JAUMXP010000186.1 GCA_030529125.1 Eubacteriales bacterium
TGAGGTACTGCTGATGTACCAGAATCAGTTTAAGTACATAATGGTCGATGAGTATCAGGATACTAACAAGGTTCAGTATAAGTTTGTCAGCCTGCTTGCTAAGAAGAGCAACAACATCTGTGTTGTAGGTGATGACGACCAGAGTATCTACAAATTCCGCGGTGCTACAATCGAGAATATACTGTCTTTTGAAAACGAGTTCAAAGGCGCTACTGTTATTAGACTTGAACAGAATTACCGCAGTACATCTACTATCTTAGATGCTGCCAACGAGGTTATTAAGAATAACACCGAGCGTAAGGGTAAGACCCTCTGGACTCAGAATGCTAAGGGCGACAAGATTACAATTCACACTGCATCTACTGAGCGTGAAGAAGCCTTATATATCGCAAACACTATCATGGATGGTGTATCACAGGGCAGAAAGTACTCTGACTATGCAGTGCTTTATCGTATGAACGCACAGTCTAACTCAATCGAGCACGCACTCGCTAGAGCTGGTGTACCACATAGGATTATCGGCGGTCATCGTTTCTACGATAGAGAAGAAATCAAGGATATGACAGCATATCTGCAGGTTATCAACAACCCTAACGATGATGTCAGACTCCGTCGAATTATCAACAAACCTAAGCGTGCGATTGGCGAGACCACAGTAGCTAAAGCTATGGACATTGCCTCTGCATTGGGCGAGAGCCTGTACAGCGTAATCAAACACGCAAGCGACTATCCTGATTTATCCAGAGCTGCTAGTAAGTTGATGAATTTCTGTTCTTTGATAGATGGTCTTATAGATGCATATAACAGCGGTGATTATTCTCTAGCAGAATTATATGAGCTAGTGTTAGAGCATACAGACTACCGAGCTTTCTTAAAAGCTGAGAAAGAAGACCATGAATCAAGAATCGAGAATATCGAGGAATTAAAGTCCAATATCATCAATTTCGAAGAAGACTACGACGAAGAAGCGTCGCTGTCAAACTTCCTCGAAGAAATCTCACTGCAGACTGATATTGATAACTACGACCCTGACGCTGACTGTGCTGTTATGATGACTCTGCATTCTGCTAAAGGTCTTGAGTTTCCTATTGTATTCATACCTGGTATGGAAGAGGGAGTTTTTCCTTCTGTTGCTACTATCATCAACCCTCAGGAACTTGCAGAAGAGCGCAGACTTGTGTATGTTGGTATCACAAGAGCTAAAGAAAAGCTATATATCGTTAAAACCTCTGAGCGTATGCTCTTTGGTTCTACTACCCATAATTCGCAGTCACGCTTTGTAACTGAGATACCTGCTACTCTTATTGAGAAAACGGGGTATGAGAATAAACGTAATGTTGCTTTTGCCGCTCAACCACAAGCTAAGATGAACTTTGACCCGTTTGCTAAGAAAACAACAGCAACTTCAAACGCTACGGTTAAATACAGCGTGGGTGATATGGTATTGCACAAAGTGTTTGGCAAGGGTATGATTACTTCTGCTGAGCCTATGGGCTCTGACACTATGCTTGAAGTTGCATTTGACAAAGTCGGCACTAAAACTCTGATGGCTAACTTCAGCAAAATGGAGAAGATATCCTAACTCAATCACAAAAATATAAAACCTCCATAGTATGTATTGATGCGGTGTGCTATATATAAGCACGCAGAAACTACATCATAACATTTATGGAGGTTTATTTATGGCAGAAACATTTGACACCTCAAGATCAAATTGCGATGGTTGTTCAAACAAAACACCTGAACCGGTCTGTATAGATGCACAGCGTATCTATGACAGCTGTTCAGACAAAGATTGTCTGACAGATTTACGAGTACATTTCACTGATTATAATCAGGAGCTTATTGATAATGCGGTTAACGTCAGAATCAAAGACGTAGACGTAATCACTGTGTATGTTGATATCGAGCCTGTACCATTCCATAGAGGTTTCTACTCTATTGATATGACTATTTTCTTCAATGTCTGCATCGATGTGTTCATGACTCCTGGTGCATCAGCCCAGACTATCACCGGTATGTCTGTATATTCTAAGAAAGCTATTCTCTATGGTAGCGAGGGTAGTGTCAGAACATTCTCAAGCGAAATATCCTGTGACGAATTTGATACTCAGAAACCTGCAACACGCAACGTGCCTACAGCGTCTGTGCATATCGCTCGACCGATAGCACTCAGCGCTAAATTAAAGCACAACTGCTGTGTATGTCCTGTGCCATGCAAGATTCCGTCTTGCGTATGCGATTGCGTAGGTGGCGAGCCTACTAATGTAGGTACCAACAGCGTATTTGCTACAATCGGATTGTTCTCTATTGTTCAGCTCAAGCGCAACGTACAGATTTTAGTTGATTCGTATGAGTACTGTATCCCTGAGAAATCCTGTGTGACATCTTCTGACAATCCATGCGAGATGTTCTCACGACTTGATTTTCCTACTAACGAATTCTTCCCACCTAATGTATGTGACTTAACAGGCGACGAAACTCCTGTGTGTGGTTGCACCTCATGCGCTAGTATCGACAACAGAGATTGACATAATAAAAAGCGGCGACTAATTAGTCACCGCTTTTTTTATATTCTTGGCTTTATGTGCTTTGTGTGGTCCCATGGGATAATCTCGTCTTTGTCAACTATGAACGCTTCTTTTGCGAGTTTTGCGAGTGGTTCATCAGAGTAGTGGTCAGAGTAGAACTCGTCGATTTCACCATCTGGATAGATTTCGTAAAATCTGGTTACTTTTTCGTCCCAGTAGCAGTTGTTACCGCTGTACTTACCGCTGTGTTTATCAACATTTGACGCAATAACTTTAAAGCCTAGTATATTTTCAAGAGGCTTTAGTAAAAACTCAGGAGAAGCGGAAATTATTAAATCGTCCTCTTTTTGCTGAGCTTTGTACCATCTCTTCATATTGACTATGTGCTTGTCCCAGAAGTCTTTTACATCTTTATCAATGTCACAGTAATTTAGAAATCTGTACATTTTCTCCTTGAACTGAGTTTTGGTTCCTTTCTTGAATACATAGTACTTGAAGAAAGCTAAACTCAAAGAGGGTAGG
>JAUMXP010000031.1 GCA_030529125.1 Eubacteriales bacterium
GTAGTGTTCGCTATGCATTTTATGTTCTGTTATTTCATCTACTTTAACAGGACGGAATGTTCCTAAACCAACATGCAAAGTAACAAAGCCGATATTTACGCCTTTATCTTTGATTTTTTGTAAAAGCTCTTTTGTAAAATGTAAACCTGCAGTAGGCGCAGCAGCAGAACCGAGTTCGTTGCTGTATACAGTCTGATAGCGTTCCTTATCCTGAAGTTTTTCAGTGATATAAGGGGGAAGAGGCATCTGACCGATTTTATCAAGAGCAGAATATATGTTTTCATCACATTCAAAATCAACGATACGGTTACCCTCTTCTGTAATATCTCTTACAGTAGCGGTCATAATACCATCGCCAAAAGTGAATTTTGAACCTATTTTAGCTTTTTTGCCAGGCTTAGCTAGTGTTTCCCATGTGTTGTTTTCAATCTGTCTGAGCATAAGAAATTCAACACAAGCGCCTGTGTCTTCTTTGATACCGAAGATTCTTGCTGGGAGAACTCTTGAGTCATTGAGAATCAGACAATCTCCTTCGTTTAGATAGTCTAAAATATCATAAAAATGCTTATGGTCTATGTTGCCGTCTGCTTTTGATAGTACCATCATTTTAGAGCTGTCTCTAGGCTCCAATGGTGTCTGAGCAATCAGATTTTCAGGCAGGTCATAATAAAAATCAACAGTTTTCATTTTGTTTACCTTCTAAAATTATATATAATGGATATTATTCATAAATCAAATTGACAAAAGGTGTGTCTTAATGATATATTATAAGCTAAGGAAAAATGCAAATTTCTATGTATCTGAACATAAGATATATAATATATTATTATTAAGAAAAACTCAACTGTTTTTTGCAAAACGGAGGAATATTTATGAAACAGTACAAAGTAGGTATTATTGGTGCAACAGGTATGGTAGGTCAGAGATTTGCTCTCTTACTTGAAAACCACCCATGGTTTAAGGTTACTGCTCTCGCAGCAAGCCCACGTAGTGCAGGTAAAACATACAAAGAGTGTGTGAAAGACAGATGGGCTATGACATCACCTATCCCTGCAGCTATGGAAGATATGATCGTGATGGATGCTAGCAAAGTTGAAGAAGTTGCTAAACTTGTTGATTTTGTTTTCTGTGCTGTTGATATGAAGAAAGACGAAATCAGAGCATTAGAAGAAGCATACGCTAAGGCTGAGTGCCCTGTAATGTCTAACAACTCTGCTCATCGTATGACTGATGATGTACCTATGATCATTCCTGAGATTAACGCTGATCACGCTAAGATTATCGAAGCTCAGCGCAAACGCTTAGGTACAAAGCGTGGTTTCATTTCTGTTAAATCTAACTGCTCACTTCAGAGCTATGTTCCTGCGATTCACCCATTAAAGGAAAAATATAATGTAACAAAAGTTCTTGCTTGCACATATCAGGCTATTTCAGGTGCTGGTAAAACTTTTGAGCGATGGCCAGAAATGGTAGATAACGTAATCCCATATATCGGTGGCGAAGAAGAGAAGTCTGAGCAGGAGCCACTCAAGATCTGGGGTAGCATCGTTGATGGAAAAATCGTTCCTACAACTGATATTTCAATTACTTCACAGTGTATCCGTGTACCTGTATCAGATGGTCACTCAGCTGCTGTGTTTATGTCTTTTGACTGTGAGAACAAACCAAGCGTTGATGAGGTTATCGCTGAGTGGACTAACTACGTAGGTAGAGCTCAGGAACTCGAGCTTCCATCAGCACCAAAGCACTTCTTACACTATTTCACAGAGCCTGATCGTCCACAGATTAAGTCAGAGCGTAATTTAGAGAACGGTATGGCTGTTTCTATCGGTAGACTCAGAGAAGATACTCAATATGATATGAAATTTGTATGTATGTCACATAACACACTCAGAGGTGCTGCCGGTGGTGCTGTTCTTATGGCAGAACTCTTATGTGCAGAAGGTTATTTAGATTAATCGGAGGATAATATGAATAAGCCTATTTTTACTGGTTCAGGTGTTGCTCTTATAACACCTATGAAAGCTGACGGCTCAGTTAACTACGATGTTTTAGGTCAGCTTATAGAATTTCAGATTAATAATGGTACTGATGCAATTATCGCTTGTGGTACTACCGGTGAAGCTGCTACTTTAACTGTTAAGGAGCATTGCGAAGTTCTTTCTTTCGTTTCTGAGAAAGTAAACGGTAGAATCCCTGTTATTGCAGGTACAGGTAGTAACGATACAAGCACAGCTATCGAGCTTTCTAAGTCTGCTCAGAGCACTGGTGCTGACGCACTTTTGTGTGTTACTCCTTATTATAATAAAACATCACAGACAGGTCTTATCAGACATTTTGAGACTATTGCTGATAATATAGACCTTCCTATGATCTTATATAATGTACCATCGCGTACAGGTTGTAACATTGCTCCAAAGACTTACGCTGAGCTGTGTAAGCACGAGAACATTGTTGCTACTAAAGAAGCTAACGGCGACGTTTCTTCTGTATCTCAGACACGTTCACTTTGTGGCGATAAGCTCGATATTTATTCGGGTAACGATGACCAGACTGTTCCATTTATGTCACTTGGCGCATTAGGTGTAATTTCTGTGTTTGCAAATTTCTGCCCACAGGAGATGCATCAGATTTGTCAGCTTTGTCTTGATAATAACTTCGTTGAAGCTGCTAAGATGAACTTCCACTATGTAGAACTTATGGATATTATGTTCTCTGATGTTAACCCAATTCCGGTTAAGACAGCTATGAACCTTGTTGGTTTTGATGCTGGTGAGTGCAGACTTCCACTTGTTCCTATGAGCTACAGAGGCTATCACGATCTTAAGGATTGTCTTGCTAAATATAACCTTATTGGTAAATATTCTAAATGATTCTACAGGGCGTTTGATACGCCCTGTTTTGCTAAAAGAGAGGGGAAGTATAAATGACTGATATTATTCTCAACGGCTGTAATGGTAAGATGGGTACCTTTGTTACTAATGCTGTTTTAGACCGCGATGATTGTCGTATTGTTGCCGGTGTTGACTTGTACGGAGATAATATTAACTATAAAGTATACCGTAGTTTCGATGATGTAGATGTAAAAGCTGATGTTATAATCGACTTTTCTAATCCATCTGTTCTTGATTCTATGCTTGCTTATGCTAAGAAAAATAACACTCCTGCTGTTATCTGTACCACAGGCTTTAGCGAAGCTCAGGTTGAGCAGATCAAAGCTGCATCAGCTGATGTTGCTCTTTTTTACTCAGGTAATATGTCACTTGGTATTAACCTGATTATTGAGCTTTCTAAGAAAGCAGCAGCTGTTTTATCTAATAATTTTGATGTCGAGATTATCGAAAAGCACCACAATCAGAAAATCGATGCACCATCAGGTACCGCACTTATGATTGCCGATGGTATCTCAGAAGTGAAAACTGATTCGCAGTATGTCTACGATAGACATAGTTACAGAAAGAAACGTGAAGCAAACGAGATCGGTATCCACGCTATTCGTGGTGGTACTATCGTTGGAGAGCACGAGGTTATTTTTGCAGGCCACGATGAGATTTTTTCTTTGAAACATCAGGCACTTTCAAAAGAAGTTTTTGCTGTCGGTGCAGTCAACGCTGCTGTTTATCTTAAAAGTAAACAAAGCGGTATGTACGATATGGGTGACCTTTTATCTGAAACTTAATACTTAACAATAACACCTCTATATTTTGCCACATATTATGGTAATAAAAATATAGAGGTGTAAATTTTTATGGAAAAACAATTAATTCTTGTTCCGTCAGTTACTTACGCGATGCGAGGCAAAAATATACTCGATCGGTTTAAAATAAGATCCTATATAGAACGAACGCCAAAAACACATCAGGTATATTCATGCGGTTATTGCTTATTTGTACCAGAAAATGCGCAGACCGCACATGAAATCTTACTAAGCAAGGGTATAAAAGTTATAGGACGAGTTGCGCGTGATAATATATGATTTATCTTGATAACAGTGCAACAACCTTTCCGAAACCTGAATCTGTAATCAATTCTGTTAATCTCGCGATGCGTTACTACTCTGCAAATCCTGGCAGAAGTGGTCACGCTCTATCGTTAAAAGCGGCACAGGCTGTTTTTGATTGTAGAAAATCTATATGTTCATTGTTTAATGTTGACGATGAAAGTAAAGTTATTTTTACTCCTGGATGCACTTATTCGCTAAATACTGTTATTAAAGGTGTACTAAGTCCCGGTGACCATTGTGTTATATCTTCATTTGAACACAACTCGGTTGTAAGACCATTAGAAAAACTAAAGTCAAAGCATATATCATATTCTGTTGCAAAGGTTTATCCGCATGATAACGATAAAACTGTTGATAGTTTCAGAAAAAGTATTAAAGAAAATACTAAGCTTGTTGTCTGCACTCATGCTTCAAATGTTTTTGGTTTCAGACTTCCAGTAGAGAGGATATGTGCGCTTTGTCATAACTACGGGATTCTGTTTTGTCTTGATGCCGCGCAAAGTGGTGGTGTGTTACCTATAGATATAGAAAAGTATAATTATGATTATGTTTGTTGTGCAGGGCATAAAGGTCTATATGGTCCAATGGGAGTTGGAGTGCTTGTTGTTAATTCCGATGTTATTCCTGACAGCTTATTGGAAGGCGGTACAGGCAGTGAGTCACAAAATTTAGAGCAACCCGAATTCACTCCCGACAGATTCGAAAGCGGTACACTCAACGTACCTGGTATTTGCGGATTAAAAAAGGGAATAGAAGTTGTGCAGAATAAAACAACCTTAGCTATTGCCAATCAGGAAATGTCATATATCAGGTATCTTTACAAAGAACTAAGTAAGAATGAGAAAATCAGATTATATACTGAGATACCAACACTTGATCATTTTGCTCCTGTACTGTCTTTTTCAGTTAAGGATAAAAACAGCGAAGACGTAGCTTCAATACTAAATAATAAGTTTCAGATTGCAGTGAGAGCAGGACTGCACTGCTCACCGCTTGCTCATCAAACGATGTCTACAATAGACGAGGGTACAGTAAGAGTATCACCGTCAATATTTACTACACGAAAAGAAATCGAAAAACTCATTTTTGCACTCAAAAAAATATAATTTTTTTAAAGAATTAAGTTGAAATGCAAAATAATGTATGTTAAAATAAAATAAAGTATGTGTAGGAGGATGTATATGGGCTTTCTAGAGAGTTGGTTTGAAACTATTGGCGACATTTTTATTACCTTTCGTTTCAGCGATGCTGTCGATATTATATTGATCGCAATTATTATATATGGTCTTTTTAAATTGCTCAGGCAAACAAGAGCCGGTCAGCTTGTTAAAGGTTTGGTCATCTTAGTTATCACTTATGCTATATCAGCTATTTTTGACCTAACTATGATTAACGTTATTTTGACCACTATCTTTGAGTTTGCTGTTATTATCTTAGTAATAGTATTTCAACCTGAACTCAGACGTGCTCTTGAACATCTTGGCCGAAAGAATATTTCTAAGCGTACCTTGTTATCACCTTTTACCAGCAAAGGTGATGATATGACTATAAAGTGGACAAAAGCAATTAACGATATTGCTGATTCCGCTGCTGTTTTCAGTTATTCAAAGACGGGTGCTCTTATCGTTATAGAGAGAGAAACTGTGTTAACGGAGATTTCTTCAACCGGTATTGAGTTGAATAGTGATACTTCTGTAGCTTTATTTGGCAACCTGTTTTTCAACAAAGCTCCTTTACACGATGGCGCATGTATCATCCGTGATGGTAAGATTCTATCTGCTGGTTGTATATTACCGCTTACTGATAATAAATTGATTAACGCCTCATTAGGTACACGTCACAGAGCTGCTATCGGTATGAGTGAAGAATCTGATGCAGTTATAGTAGTTGTTTCTGAAGAAACTGGTATTGTATCTATTGCTGTAGGCGGTAAGCTGATTCGTGAGCTCGACAGAAAAGAGCTTTTCAATAAGCTTATAGAGCTTATTATTCCTGATGAGTTAGAAAAGCAGGATCTCTTTACTGCATTATTCAAGAGCAGAAAGGAGAAGAAAGATGAAAAGTGATTCTAAAATCAAACGTTTCCTTTCTAAGGATATAACTTTATTTGTAATTTCTCTTAT
The DNA here is from genome assembly GCA_030529125.1 of Eubacteriales bacterium. Taxonomy (GTDB): domain Bacteria; phylum Bacillota; class Clostridia; order Oscillospirales; family Acutalibacteraceae; genus Ruminococcoides. The sequence goes on from JAUMXP010000031.1 coordinate 6,127, forward strand.
TCTTGCTTTTGCTATCTGGTTTGTTATCAACGCTAATGCAGAAACAGAGAGAAACACAACTATCTCCAATATTCCTATCACTATTGAATTACCTGAAGAACTTGTGGAAGACGGGTATGAAGTGTTTACTACTACCGAACTTACTGCATCTGTAGAGGTTTCAGGTAATAGACTAACTGTTGGTTCTTTAAATGTAAATGATATCAAGATTGAAGCATTACAGAGAAATCCGATTATCGCTCCTGGTCCATATACACTTGACTTGTCTGCTTCTAAGCAGGGTGTTAAGTCTAACTACAACTTCGTGTCTGGTGTTACACCATCACAGATACAGGTTTTTGTTGATAAACGTAAAGAAGTTGAGCTTAACATCACTAACAGTGTTGTATGTAACGTTGAAAAAGAAGGATACTACAAAAACTCATGGTTATCATCAAACACTGTTACTATCTCAGGCCCTGAAGCTGAGGTTTCAGCTGTTGATAAAGTTACTGTACAGGGCACACTTGAGGGTGTCGTAGGCGAAACAGTTAACGATAAATTTGATCTTGTCTTTTTAGATAAAGATGGCAAGGAGCTTAACTTAACCTACACAAAAACATCACTGAATGAGGTAGAGGTTTATCTCAAGCCACTACCTACATTAGAAGTTAAGCTTGAAATTGACACTAAAAACGCACCTGCATCTCATCCAAAAATCAAGATTACTCCTAGCAAGGTCAAAATAGCTGCTGAACAGGAAGTACTTGACAGATACTATAAAGATAAGAAAGTCGTTTTAGATACTCTGGATTTTTCAACACTCACAAATAAAAAGACTGTTGTTGAACGTGACATCAGACTTGAAAACGGATGTAAACTCTTATCTGATAGCTCCACAGCTAAAGTTTCAATAAATCTTTCTGGTTATGATGAAAAGAAGCTAGTAATCAATAGCTTTGCAAGTGAGAATATTGATCTTAAAACATATTCTGTTGAGTTCCATAATACAAGCTTAGAGATAACTGTATTTGGACCATCTGATGTTGTTGATGATATAACTTCGGCTGACGTTATCTGTAAAGTGGATTTTGACGGGGTGTCGGGCGATTACTATAACAGCAACGATTCTTTTGATTTGCCGTTTACATTCAAGCTTACTAACAAATACAAAGATTGTTGGGTTTATGGTGAATATATAGCAGACGTTATCGTGACGAAAAAGTAGATATATAAAAAAGCTCAGCTTATGCTGAGCTTTTTATTTTAGTATGATTTAATTGAAATTTTATATTTTTTATTTAATCTTATCGAACTTGATTCGAGCTTGTCTTTATGATAGTAGACGCTTTGTACTAAGCCTATACTTATTAATACCGTGAGGATTGAAGTACCACCACTGCTGAAGAACGGTAGCGTAATACCGATAACAGGCATAAATCCGAGCACCATAGCGATATTTATGATAGTCTGTGATGCGATCATTGAGAATACACCGATGCATATATACTTACCACTGTCGTCTGCAGATTTTCTGCAAGTCAATAAGATTTTAATCATTATTAACAAAAGAATTGCTAGTAGTAGCATACATCCGATAAAGCCTAATTCCTCTCCTGCAACAGTAAATATAAAGTCGTTTTCTTGTTCAGGTACAATGTTTGTTGCAACTCGCGGACCATTGTTTAAGCCGTAGCCCTCCATACCACCAGAGGCGATAGATACTTTACCCTGATATTGCTGCCAACCATAGTTGGTCATAGCGTTACCATCAATATCAAATAGAGCAAGAATTCGGTTTTTGTGTTCATCATTCATTACATAATTCCAGAAAATTGGAATCGCAGTGCACAAAAGCAGTAACATAATAAGAAAATATCTCAACTGAACACCGCTAGCAAAAGTCATAATAATGAACATAAATGCAAATACAAGCGCAGTACCGTCATCACCTTGTAAATGTACAAGTAATATTGGTATGCATACGTGTATTCCTAGAGATATAAATCCTAACAAACTATAGAGTTTGTCGTTGTTTTTAAGTACTACTAAGTGTTTTGTGAAAGTTAAGATGAAGATGATTTTTACAAGCTCAGATGGTTGGAATGAAAAACCACCCGGCAACCTGATCCACGCTGTATCATCAGTACCCGTAACGTTTATACCTATGAAAAATACCAGTATAAGCAACGAAAAACCGATAATCGCAAAAAGCCACCATAATTGAAGCAGTTTATCGTAATCAAAAACTGTAAGAAACACAGCAATAACATATCCAACAACGACCGCGATTACCTGTGATTGCATATAGTTGTAATCACCACTACGTTGCATACTGTTAATTAGTAGCAGACTGTAGATAACTGCGGCAATTGTCAGAATCCATAGGAATATATCAGTTTTTGTAAAAAAGGTTTTAATTTTCTTTACAAATGAATTCAAACTTACACCATCCGTTTGCTTAATTATAAGTGTATTATATTAGAATACTCTCTATATATCAAGATGTTTAACACAGATGTAATTTAATTAAACAAATTTTTTGTTTTTTTCTAAATAGCATTATTTTACTATATAATTGTGGTAGAATGTTTCAGTAAAAAAACAGAAAGTGTTTAATTATGATAGTATTTACTTCTCAAAGTGTTAAACAAACTGAATATTTAGGCGAGAAAATTGCGTCTGTATTAAAAGGATGCGAGGTTATCGCTATGTTTGGTGACCTTGGAGCAGGGAAGACTGCCTTTACACGTGGACTAGCTAAAGGACTTGGTTTTTCAGATGGAGTTTCAAGCCCTACTTTTGCTATTGTTAATGAATACGTAGGTAAGTTTAACATATATCATTTTGATATGTACAGGATTAAATCTGAAGACGATTTGTACTCAACTGGCTTTTACGATTATCTTGATAACGGTGTACTGATTATCGAGTGGAGCGAAAACATCGAATACGCATTAGACAGCAACACAATCAGAATAAAGATTAATAAAACCGACGATGAAAACACTCGAGTTTTTACTATAGAAGGACTAGACGAATATGAAGATATTATCACTTGATTCTTCAGCTACATGCGCATCTGTATCAATTTTTGATACAGATCAACATAAAATTATTGGCGAATTTTTTATAAATACTAAACTTACACACAGCCAGACTTTGATGCCTATGGTTGATGCTGTATTGAATTCGACTAATACAAAGCTTGAAGATATTGATTTATTTGCTGTGAATACCGGACCGGGTTCTTTTACTGGTATCCGTATCGGTGTATCAGCTGTCAAAGGTATGGCGATGGCGCTTAATAAGCCTTGCGCTTCTGTGTCTACACTTCATTCAATGGCATATAATTTTATTGATTATGATGATGTTATTGTGTGTGCTTGTATGGATGCAAGACGAAATCAGGTTTATAACGCTTTGTTTAAAATATCTGGTGGTACTATTACTCGTATTTGTGACGATAGAGCTATCAGTATTGAAAATTTGTACGCTGAGCTATCTTCATTTGAACAAGAAGTTGTTCTTGTTGGTGATGGTGCTGCCTTAGTGAATAATTCTAATACAGAAAATAGCAACATCGAATTAGCTGTTGAATCCAGACGCTATCAGACAGCATCATCTGTTGCGATGTGCGCTTGTGAATATATTAATACTAATAATCTATTATCAGCTTCACAGCTGATGCCAACATATCTCAGACCTTCACAGGCTGAGCGAGAAAGAGAAAATAAAGAAAAGGAATGATATTATGAGAGTTGCTCTTGGAAGTGATCACGGTGGACTTAATATTAAGAATGCTGTGATTGAATATCTCAAAGAATCAGGTATTGAATTTGTTGACTTTGGATGCTACACAGAAGAGAGTGTAGACTACCCTGAATACGCTTATAAAGTAGCTACTGCTATTACTAACAAGGATGCTGATTTAGGTATCCTTTGTTGTGGTACAGGTATTGGTATATCTATGGCAGCAAATAAAGTTAAGGGTATCAGAGCAGCTGTTTGCACTAACGAGTTTATGGCTGAAATGACACGCAGACACAATAACGCTAACATTATTGCATTAGGCGGCAGAATTATCGATGAACCTACTGCAGTGAAACTTGCAGATATTTTCCTCAACACTGAGTTCGAGGGCGACAGACACATCAGACGTGTAGACATGATAACTGCAATTGAAAACGATACTTTCAAAGTGTAAAAACAAGGCACCAGTGTATACTGGTGCCTTTTAAAATGAAAAAACTCCTAAAACTTGTAGTTTCAGGAGTTAGTTGGTGCCGGTGGTGGGACTCGAACCCACACGCCATTGCTGACAACAGATTTTGAGTCTGTCTCGTCTGCCAGTTCCGACACACCGGCTCAGCGAATTAGATTATACACTATATTTTATAATAAATCAAGAATTAAAGTGTCTTTTTAACAAAAAATAATTCTTGTGTTTCAATATCTTATTAAATATATCGAAATTTTAAAATATATCTTTTAACATCAATTTTTTTATTGATATATGTTTTTGTGTATGATAAAATAATTAGTTGTAAGAAAATCTTACCAGAAGGAAGGAATCAAAATGGATAAAAAAGAACGTAGAGTAGGTACCGTTTCCAGAGGTATTCGTTGTCCTATTATCAGAGAAGGCGACGACCTTGCTCTTATTGTTACTGATAGCGTACTCGAGGCTGCTGAGTATGAAGGTTTTGAGTTAAGAGATAAGGATGTTATCTCTATCACAGAGTCTATTGTTGCTAGATCTCAGGGTAACTATGCATCTGTAGATGCTATCGCTGCTGATGTAAAAGCTAAATTAGGCGGTGAAACAGTTGGTGTTATTTTCCCGATTCTGTCTAGAAACCGTTTTGCTATCTGTTTAAGAGGTATTGCAAAAGGCTGTAAAAAAGTTGTATTGATGCTTAGCTATCCATCTGATGAGGTTGGTAACGAGCTTGTATCATTAGATAAAATTGACGAAGCAGGTGTAAATCCATACAGCGATGTGCTTACACTAGAGCGTTATCGCGAACTTTTTGGTGAGAATTTACACCCATTCACTGGTGTTGACTATGTTGCTTATTATGGCGATTTAATCAAAGAAAGCGGCGCAGAGGTTGAGATTATCTTTGCTAATCAGCCTAAGGCTATTCTTGATTATACTGACTGCATTATTAACTGCGATATTCATACACGTGCACGTACAAAGCGTATTTTAAAAGCAGCTGGTGCTAAGATCGTTTGTGGTCTCGATGAGATTCTTAATGCTCCTGTAAACGGTAGCGGCTGTAACGAAAAGTATGGTCTTCTTGGTTCTAATAAATCCACCGAAGACACAATTAAACTTTTCCCACGTGAATGCAAGCAGCTCGTTTTAGATATACAGAAAAACATATTAGATAGAACTGGCAAGCACGTAGAAGTTATGGTTTATGGTGACGGTGCGTTCAAAGATCCACAGGGTAAAATCTGGGAGCTTGCTGATCCGGTTGTTTCTCCTGCGTTTACTGATGGTTTAGTAGGCACACCAAACGAACTCAAACTCAAGTATCTTGCTGATAATGATTTCAAAGATCTTAGTGGTGAAGCGTTGAAAGAAGCTATTTCTAAGAGTATCAGAGAGAAAGACGGTAACCTTGTTGGTAATATGGCTTCTCAGGGTACAACTCCAAGACAGCTTACAGACCTTATCGGTTCTTTATGTGACCTTACATCAGGTTCAGGCGACAAAGGTACACCTGTTGTATTGATTCAGGGTTATTTCGATAATTACACAAACTAATTTTATTTGAATAATAGATTGGAGAGATATAGATGAATAATGTAAGACCAGATACTATGGAAAGAATCACAACACCTCAGCTCGCTGATGAATTTATTGCTGAGCAGGTTGCTGAAATTAAGGCACAGGTAGGGGATAAGAAGGTACTTTTAGCTCTTTCCGGTGGTGTAGACAGCTCTGTTGTTGCTGCACTTTTAATCAAAGCAATTGGCAAACAGCTCGTATGTGTACATGTTAACCACGGCCTTATGCGTAAGGGCGAGAGCGAGCAGGTTATTGAAGTATTCAGAAATCAGCTTGACGCTAACCTTATTTATGTTGACGCTACTGATCGTTTCTTAGATTTACTTTCAGGTGTTGCTGATCCTGAGAAAAAGCGTAAGATTATCGGCGGAGAATTCATCAAAGTCTTTGATGAAGAGGCTAGAAAGCTCGAAGGCATTTCTTTCCTTGCACAGGGTACTATTTATCCTGATATTCTTGAGAGTGACGGCGTAAAAGCTCATCATAATGTTGGTGGTCTTCCTGAAGATATGCAGTTTGAGCTTGTAGAACCAGTCAGACTCCTCTATAAAGATGAAGTACGTGTTGTAGGTAAAGCTCTCGGTCTTCCTGCATCAATGGTTGATCGTCAGCCATTCCCAGGTCCTGGTCTTGGTGTACGTTGTCTAGGCGCTATTACTCGTGACAGACTTCACGCTTTGAGAGAAGCAGATGCTATTTTACGCGAAGAGTTTGACAAAAACGGTCTTGCTACTAAGGTTTGGCAGTATTTTATCGCTGTTCCTGATTTCAAGAGCGTTGGTGTTAAGGACGACAAGAGATACGAAGGTTGGCCTGCTATCATCCGTGCTGTAAACACTAAGGATGCTATGACAGCAACAATCGAAGAAATCCCTTACAGTGTTCTTCATCATATTACTGATAGAATTACTAACGAAGTATACGGTATCAACCGTGTTCTTTTAGACCTTACCCCAAAGCCAGTTGGCACAATCGAGTGGGAGTGATCCCACAGGTCTAAAAAGCCCAGTCATCACCGGACTTTTT
>JAUMXP010000032.1 GCA_030529125.1 Eubacteriales bacterium
GAGAAACAAGCCACCGCTATTGATATAAACAAAAACGGCGGACTTGTTATCAAAACCGAAAGCGGTGAAAAAACTCTCTCCACGGGCGAAATCAGTATAAGGATCAAAAATGACTAAGGCAAAAATCGGACTTTCAGATCACTTCACTTACAAAAAATTAATACGATTTACTTTTGCTCCAATTATAATGATGGTGTTCACTTCGATATACGGAGTCGTAGATGGGTATTTTGTTTCAAACTATGTGGGCAAAACACCTTTTGCCGCACTTAATCTCATCTGGCCATTTATTATGATAATGGGAAGCATTGGTTTTATGTTTGGCACAGGCGGCAGCGCTCTTGTAGCTAAAACCATGGGCGAAGGTAACAGTAAAAAAGCAAACGAGCAGTTCTCACTGCTCGTTTATATTTCGATTATTCTCAGTTTTCTTATCGCAGTTATCGCATACATTTTTATGCGCGATATATCCATTTTGCTAGGAGCACGAGGAGAGTTACTTGAAAACTGTGTGCTATACGGCAGAATCCTGTGCACTTCAGTTGTGTTCTTTGTGCTACAGTTTGAATTTCAGAGCTTCTTTGTTACAGCAGAGAAACCAAAGCTCGGACTATACATGACGCTTATGTGCGGTATAGCAAATATGATACTAGACTGGCTATTTATTGCTGTCTTCAAATTCGGACTTGCAGGAGCCGCTAGTGCTACTGCAATCAGCCAGTTTATCGGAGGAGTTTTCCCTCTCATTTATTTTGCAAGAAAAAACAACAGTCGCTTAAAACTTACAAAAACAAAGTTTAATCTATGGGTACTTTATCGCACCTGCTCCAATGGCTTGTCAGAACTTTTATCCAATATATCCATGTCACTTGTCAGTATGCTGTACAACGCTCAGCTCATGAAATATATTGGTGAAAATGGTGTTTCAGCATACGGAGTGCTGATGTATGTTAACCTGATTTTTCTATCCATATTCATCGGCTACTGCATCGGTACTTCCCCTGTAATTTCCTTTAACTATGGTTCTCAAAACCAAGAGGAACTCAAAAGCATTTTCAAAAAAAGCCTTAGAATACTGTGTGTATCCTCAGTGTTTATGTTCGTTTGTTCGCTGTTGCTTTCGCGACCACTGTCGATACTGTTTGTAGGATATGATAAAGAATTGTTAGAACTTACTCAAAGAGGATTTTTCTTCTTTTCTTTTTCATTTTTGTTTGCTGCTATTCCGATGTTTGCATCGGCATTTTTCACGGCACTTAACAATGGTCTAATATCAGCGATAATCTCCGTATTTCGAACAGTTGTCTTTCAGGTAGCGTTTGTCTTTTTGCTACCTCTTCTATTCTCTGTAGACGGAATATGGATTTCAATATCATTCGCTGAACTTTGTTCTGTTATTATTTCAGTCATTATGTTCATTGCTTTCAAAAAGAAGTATAACTACTAAGGAGAAAAAACATGACTAATACAACTAAAGAGGTTTTTGAAAAATATCAAGTAAGAAAAACTAAAAAGCAAAAAACCGCGTTTATTGAATACACAAAACAAGTAGCAGAAAAATACGGTTATAACGTTAATATTGAAAAAGGAAGCTTCGGTTCCAGAAACATCGTCGTAGGCAATCCAAAGAACGCAAAGGTTATATATACTGCACATTATGACACATGTGCAAGACTGCCTTTACCGAACTTCATAACACCGAAAAATATGTTCGTATATATTTTATTTCAATTATTAATTGTAGCATTTTATTTTGCTATAGTATTTGGGGTGAGACTCCTTACTGATTTTGCATTATCATCAATAGATATGAACGAAATCCTGCGTGATGAATTAACGAGATGGATACCGCTATCTACATTAATAATTATACTTCTACTAATGATGGTAGGACCTGCTAACAAACATACCGCAAACGACAACACATCAGGCGTGACCACCTTGCTAGATATAATGACAAATATGCCTGACGATCAGAAAGATAAGGTTGCATTTATATTCTTTGACCTTGAGGAAACAGGTATAATCGGTTCTTCATCATTTGCTTCAAACCACAAGGATGTAAAGAAGAACTCACTTGTCATTAACTTCGACTGCGTTTCTGATGGTGACACAATATTCTTTGCACTGAAAAAGACAACCAAGAAATATGCAGATATTTTGCAAAAAGCTTTTGTATCAGATAACAATATCACCGTAGATATATCATCTGGTGCTTTTTATCCATCTGACAATACTTCTTTCAAAGGTGGCATTGGTGTTTGCGCGCTAAAAAAATCTAAAACTTTCGGTACATTATATATGAACAGAATACATACAAACCGCGATATAATATACAGAGAAGAAAACATCGAATTTCTTAAAAACGGTGCTATAAAACTAGCTCAGATATTATAATTATTTAACCAAAACAAATAACAAATTGAAGCCTGTACGAGTTTTGTACAGGCTTTTAATTTATGACAAAATATTACAGTATTTTTGCATTTATTTACTTTTAGTGTCGCTTGTGCTATACTTTTGCGGAAAATTAAATCGAGGTGTAATATGGAAAATAAACGCATGTTGTGGCTCGATGCACTGAGAGGTTTCGGCATTTTTATCATAACCTTAGGTCATCTGGGCTGTTTTGACCTGCTTGAGCGATACATCTATTCCTTTCATGTTCCGCTGTTTTTCTTTATCTCGGGATATTTATATCGTCGCAGTGCCCGTCCTATAAAAAACTTCATACTAAACAAAACATATAATATACTTGTTCCATTTCTTGCGTGGACTGTGCTGTCGACCTTAGTCAACGTTGTTATGGGTTACAGACTGGAACTACTGTTCAAAAAAATGATCACATACGACGGCCTGCTCACATGGAACTCTCCACTGTGGTTTTTGTTGGTACTGTATATAGTTGAGGTCGTTTTTGCTGTGCTCGACAGATTAAACAGCAAAACTTACTTCAAATTCATCATCTTAACAGTATCGCTTGTATTGTTTGTACTTATCGGCGAAGAGATGCTGATGTTCAAGCTCAATCTGGTTCCGTTTGCTATGGTGTTCTTTGCTATAGGTAACATCATGAAGACTTCTATAGAGAACAAACCTGTCAAGCTCAAATACTGGCACAAAGCTATAATCGTTGTAATTATGCTCTCTTTAAGCATCTATTTTGGAGCTGTCTTAAACTACAGAATAAAGTATACTCACGCAATTTTCGGCAATATGCTTTACTTCTTTATAGCAGCTATCTGTGGAGTATACTTCTACTACATTGTTTTTCGCAACATCAAACCACTTGGCTCATCGAAGCTGCTCAGATATCTGGGCGCAAACTCTATGATCATAATGTGTGCTCAATACTGGGTGTTCAGAATTTTTGATATTTTCACAAAGAGATTTTTTGACGGCTACATTCTGTGGCACAAAGAAAACACCGTTAAAGCTGTGTTGTTTACAATATTCACTATAGCGCTTATCTGTTTGCTCGCAGCATTGTACAGACGCATATCTAAAAACAACAAAGTCTTAAAAACCATGGGTGAAATCGTCGGCATAAGATATAATATCTAGATTTAAAGACCTGCATTAGCAGGTCTTTTCTTTTGCTATACAGCATTTTTACTTTTATCATTGATTTTCATATCTATAAATGATACAATAGCTTTAATAAATCTGCCACCGGGTAGAAGATGCAACAGCATCCGTTTGCACATCGTTAGGTCTTAGAAGATGTGTACACGGATGCTTTTTTTAGGAGAATATATGAAAAAACTACTTAATTACTTCACAATCGCAGAAAAAGTTTTATTTTTATTATCAGTCACGCTGATAATCAGTTCTTTCTGCATATTTGACAGAGAAAACTACCTGAATCTTTTTTCTTCGCTCATTGGAGTAGCTTCGCTGATTTTCAGTGCAAAAGGCAACCCTGTAGGACCGCTACTTATGATATTTTTCGGTCTGCTGTATGGTGTGATTTCGTACTCATTCTCTTACTATGGAGAAATGATAACTTATATGGGAATGTCTGTGCCAATGGCTGTATTCGCCTTTATTTCATGGATTAAGAATCCATATAAAGGAAACAAATCACAGGTAACAGTAAACACAATAAACAAAAAGGACATCTTAATTGTAACGATAACCACTGTATTAGTCACAGCAGCGTTTTATTATATACTTGAGTACTTCAACACTGCAAGTCTGATATTGAGTACTGTGTCAGTCACCACAAGTTTTACAGCAGTTTGTCTGACATATCTGAGAAGTCCGTATTATGCAATCGCTTATGCACTGAATGATATTGTGCTGATTTTACTATGGGTAATAGCATCAATCTATGACACTAAGTACATCTGTGTAGTAGTGTGTTTTATAGCCTTTTTATTCAACGATATTTATGGTTTTATCAACTGGCGCAAACTGCAAAAGAACCAGAAAACTTAGCATCAGAATAGCTTTGTCACCCAATAAATCAATCCATATACCACACTTGCTACCACTCCGTAAACAATAACAGGTCCCGCTATAGTAAACATCTTTGCACCAACACCTAAGATGAAACCCTCGCTCTTGAACTCAATCGCAGGAGATGCGACAGAGTTTGCAAATCCCGTGATTGGCACCAGTGTTCCTGCGCCTGCATGCTTAGCGATTTTCTCATACAGATGCAAGGCTGTGAGCAACACTCCGATAAAAATCAACGTCACTGATGTAAGTGTCTGTGCCTGAGTTTTTCCAAGCTCGGCTTTCATATAAATATCCGTTAGTCCCTGACCTACAGTGCATATAGCTCCGCCTATTAAGAAGGCTTTGATGCAATCTTTGAAAACAGGGCTGTTTTTTGTCTGTTTTTTCACCATTTTATCGTATTTTTGCTTACTTACCATAATTTATCACCGCTAGTATTTTCCCCCATTATATAGCTATTATTTATTACAAAACTGTATTTGCAAATAAGTTTACAAAAAGTTATAATATATAATGTAAAAATATATTATAATAGGAAAAACTGTGTTTTAAGGTAAAAGTATGAGTGAGCATTATCTTGACAACTGCGCTACTACTGTAACGTCTGAGAAGGCGGCACAAAAAGCGCTAGCTATGATGACAAGTGAATACGGCAACCCATCTTCTTTACATAGAAAAGGACTTCGTGCAGAACTCGAGCTGACAAACGCAAGAGAAATAATAGCTGAATCTCTATCAGTTGATGCAAGTGAGATTTATTTCACAAGCGGTTCTACTGAGTCTAATAATACTGTGGTCTTCGGCGTATCAAATGCAAAACGCAGAAGCGGCAATAAAATCGTCACTACCGCTATCGAACACAGCTCGGTTATGGAAGCATGTAAAAAGCTCGAATCAGACGGTTTCGAAGTAATCTACCTCAAGCCTGACGAAAGCGGTGTAGTGCCTATGTCAGCGTTTGAAGATGCTGTAGACGAAAACACCATATTAGTATGTGTCATGGCGGTCAACAATGAAATAGGTTCTGTCCAGAATATTGAGCGTATTGGTAAAATTGTAAAACGCAAAAATCCTGATGCAATATTCCATTGTGACGCTGTACAAGCCTACGGCAAAATGGTATTAAAACCTAAGAAGTGGAACGTTGACACCCTATGCGTCAGCTCACATAAAGTACATGGTCCAAAAGGTGTGGGTGCACTATACATCAAAAAAGGTGTGCGAATCACTCCACTGCTCTATGGCGGAGAACAACAGAAAAAAACAAGGCCGGGTACTGAATGTGCACCGCTTATCGCTGCTTTCTCTGTTGCTGTAAATGAATTTGATATTGCAAACAACCGCGAACACGCAATTAATCTCAACAACTATCTAAAAAGCGAACTTAAAAAAATCGACTGTGTTACTGTAAACTCCGCAGACAACGCTCTGCCGTATGTACTAAACATCTCAGTCAAAGGTATAAAAAGCGAAACAATGCTACACTACCTTGAAGAAGACGATGTTTATGTCTCAAGCTCAAGCGCTTGCGCTAAAGGTAAGAAAAGCTATGTGCTCAAAGCGCTTAATCTCCCTGATGATCGTATCGATACATCACTGCGCATCAGCTTTTCAAAATACAACACAATAGAAGATGTCGATGCATTCCTCGCATCACTGAAAAAAGGTATAGAAACACTCGCAAGAATAAAATAAAAGGATAAATTATGAAAGAAATTATACTTATCAAAGTCGGCGAAATCGCCTTAAAAGGACTTAACCGTCGTAATTTTGAAGACGTACTTATCAAGAACATTAAGCACAGAATCCATGATCTCGGAAAATTCAATATATCTGTAGCTCAGTCTACTATCTACATAGAACCTGTATCAGAGGATATTGACCTCGATGATGTTTGCGAGCGAGTATCACAGGTATTCGGTATTGTAGCATTCTCTCGTGCACTCGTGTGCGAAAAAAGTATGGATGATATACTCGCACAGGCTGGCGACTACTTGTATGACGACCTTATGGGAGCTAAAACCTTCAAGGTTGAATCTAAGCGCTCTGACAAGAAATTTCCGCTCAAATCACCTGAAATCTCAGCTACAGTTGGCGGAAAACTGCTTGAACAATACCCGCATCTGAAAGTTGATGTTAAAAATCCTGAAATCACTGTCACTGTTGAGGTGCGTGACTTCGGTGCTTATGTAAGATGCAAAACACTACGCGGTCAGGGTGGTATTCCTGTCGGCACAGGTGGCAACGCGGCCATACTTATTTCCGGCGGTATAGACTCTCCTGTTGCGGCATACATGATGGCAAAGCGCGGCATACGCCTCACAGCTATTCATTTTGCAAGTCCACCATACACCAGCGAGCGTGCTCATCTCAAAGTAGAAAAACTACTTAAGATTGTCAGCAGATACAGTGGCTCTATGAACATGTACACTGTACCTTTCACAAAAATTCAGGAAGCTATCAAAGACAAGTGTCCTGAAGAGCTTTTCACAATTATTATGCGACGTCTTATGATGCAGATTTCTGAAATTGTCGCTAAAAATAACGATTGCACAGCTTTGATTACAGGTGAAAGCCTAGGTCAGGTTGCGAGCCAGACAATCCATGCTATGGCATGTACTGACACTGCTACCGATATGCTCGTGTTCAGACCACTCATTGGTATGGACAAAGAAGAGATTATTAAAATCTCCAGAAAAATCGGTACATTTGAGACATCTATCGAACCATACGAAGATTGCTGTACTGTATTCACACCGAAACATCCTCGCACAAGACCTGTGCTTAAATTTGTAGTACAGGCTGAAGAAGAAGCAAAATTATCAGAGATGATCGAAGAAGCTGTTAACAACGTTAAGCTCACTGTTATTAATCCGTAATTACTTACTTCATAAAAGGAAGTGCATATAATGTATAACTGCGAATTGTACTCTGTTCGCTCTAATCAGCAGGATTTAGATGTATTCAACGAAAAGATTGACGACATCGCTTCCCTGCTTTATGAGCGCGACATCAGAGTTTTGTACAACACTGAAATAGACCCTTCAGCCAAGGCTTTTTCAAAAGCATTAAACGAAGCCGAAACTTCTGCTGAAGCTCCTGACTACTACATTTTTGTCAATGCACTTGACTCTCAGGATTCATCCAGTTTCAAGTCTCTTTTCTATGATTTTATCAGAGAAAGCGAAAACCTCATCACCCCTACTGATGAAAACAAAGATAAAGTTGCTAAAGTCAAAATTTCTACACTCAACAACTTAGGTTCTGACTATCCAGGTTTTTGCTTCAAAATTTTTGACAAACGCTACATAATTTTGCCACAAGCAACACTGTGCAACTGTGAACTGACTTTTCTCATCTCAAAAGCTGTAGATATGGCTACTGAGATTTTCAAGAAAAATGAAGAAGAGAACCCTGATGGTTTAGCTTTTGTAGATGCTCCTCCTAAGAAGAAGGAAGGCTTTTTCATGAGCTTTATCCCTCATAAAGGCGACAGCCAGAACCGAGTTATCAGAAAGGTTGTTGTGCTTATTGCGATAATTGCTATTCTGATCTCAGGCGGCTATATCATCAACGACTTGGTTATTCAGCCGTATCTTAACGAACAGCTAACAGCAGAGATTCACGACATCGCTTACGGCGGTTCAGAGAACAAGAAGACCGATCCTAATGCTCCTGATCAGGATTGGAAAGCGCTGAAAAAAATCAATAAAGAGATTGTCGGTTGGGTTACTATCGATGGTACAAAAATCGACTATCCTGTTCTCTATCACAAAGGCGACAACAACAATTCACAGTACTATTTATACCGTACATATAAAAAGAAACCATCAAACTGGGGCAGTATCTTCCTTGATTTCCAGAGCACCGATTCTGTCAAATCAAAGAACGTAACACTCCATGGTCACAATATGCAGGACAGCACAATGTTCAGTAGTCTACCTGAATACGGCGGTCTGACAGGCAACCTTAAGTACTACAAAAAGCATCCGATAATTAAATTCAACACACCTGAAGAAGATGCAGAGTATAAGATTATCTCAATATTCAAGACTAACACACTGTACGAACACGGTGTTTTCTTCAACTATATGCAAGGTGAATTTGGATCTGATGCTGAGTTCATGAACTTTGTATATAATTGCAAAATCCGTTCTCTTATCGACTGTCCGGTTGATGTAAACGAAGACGATAAACTGCTCACACTTTCAACTTGCAGCTATGAATTTACTAACTTCAGAACTGTTATCGTTGCACGTAAGGTACGCAAAGGCGAGTCAAGTAAAGTTGATTTAGACTCTGCTAAGCTCAACTCTTCCCCTGTTTTCCCTGACGTTTATTACAGCAGTCGCGGTGGCAAAAAACCTGAGGTTTTAACATTCAAAAAAGCTTATGATAGAGGATTGATCGACTGGTACGACGGAAAAGGTAATCTTAAAGGCAGCGAAACCCTATCGGGTACTGTTGCCGCTAACCCGTCTGAAGTTTCAACAGATGCAGACGGTAACGTAACTGCAATACTGGAGCGTTACACAGTAACCTTTGCTAACTGGGACGGCACTGAGTACTACTCAACAACTGTTCCTGAAGGCTCATCTGTAAAACCACCAAAGGGTACTCCGAAACTTCCAAAAGACGATTACTACAACTACGAGTTCACCGGTTGGAACACTAAAGGCGTTGACCTCAAAAACGTTCAATACAATATGACTATTTATCCTGAATATACAGCTACTCTTAAATAATGAGGACTAAAATGAAATACGATATTCTATTTTACAAATCAAGAAAAACCTCATATTGCGAAAAGGTTATCAAGAAAAAATTAACCGGGATTAATATGAGTGCTAATAGAATTATTGCTTCTGTAGCACCGACAAGTCTGGGTGAAACTCTGTGTCAGAGTCTTACTCTATGTAACGTTGTTATTATTGTTGGCGGCTTTCTGAAAAACGACAGCGAAAACCTTCTTACTGTTTTATCACGTGCTATTTCAAACTCAGGACTTTCGCTCAAAAATATCAGAAAGCTACGTGGCGGAGTTGCTGACGGCTATATAATCAAGTACAATAAGCAAATAATCATAGCACTTCCTGATAATCCAGAAGAAGTTGAATTTATTTTAAACGATACATTCATTGAATATCTTAAATCTGTATATATCTGATAGCAAAAGCACCGTGGATAAACCACGGTGCTTTTTGTATATCTAAACATAAAAAGACCGCAGTATAATCACTGCGGTCTTAATAATTGAATATTAATTAAAGTACTCTGAGTCTGATGATACCATCTACACTATTGAGCTTATCTGCTGCGTCAGCGTTAGGAGCTGTAGCATCGATAATTGTGTAAGCGTAATCACCACGGCTCTTGTTTTCCATGTTCTCAACATTACCGCCGATAGCATCTAAGAGGTTAGCGATAACCTTTGGAGTGTTCTGGTGGAATACACAGAATCTTGTGTCGCCTGATCTTGGCATTGAAACGTTAGGGAAGTTAACTGAGTTCTTAACGTTACCAAGCTCGAGATACTGCTTAACTTCGTCAGCAGCCATGATAGCGCAGTTGTCTTCAGATTCTGGTGTAGAAGCACCAAGGTGTGGCATAGCAATAACGCCATCAACACAGAGAAGATCATCTGTAGCAAAGTCAGTTACATAAGCACCGATCTTACCAGCTTCGAGACCCTTGATGATATCAGAAGAAACAACAAGACCATCACGTGAGAAGTTAAGAAGACGAACGCCATCTTTCATCTTAGCGATAGAAGCTTCGTTGATCATACCCTTTGTATCGCCTAAGAGTGGAACGTGAAGTGTAATGTAATCACACTGAGAATAGATTTCATCAAGTGAATTTACAGTGTGAACGTGACGTGAAAGCTTGAGAGCAGCTTCAACTGAAAGATATGGGTCATAACCAATAACGTTCATATGAAGAGCACGAGCAGCGTTAGCAACTAAGATACCGATAGCACCAAGACCGATAACACCAATTGTCTTGCCCTTGATTTCAGGACCAGCGAACTGGCTCTTGCCTTTTTCTACCATCTTGAGTACCTGGTCGCCGTTACCTTTTAAAGTCTTGTTCCATTCAATACCCTCAACGAGCTTTCTTGAACCCATGAAAAGACCTGCAATAACAAGCTCCTTAACAGCGTTAGCGTTAGCACCTGGTGTATTGAATACACAGATACCTTTTTCTGAACACTTGTCAAGTGGGATGTTGTTTACGCCTGCGCCTGCTCTTGCGATAGCAAGTAAGCTCTCAGGAAGTTCCATGTCGTGCATAGAAGCTGAACGAACAAGTACAGCGTCTGGTGCATCACATTCGTCTACGCAGTTATAGTTCTCGCCAAGACGGCTTGTGCCGATTTCAGCGATTTTGTTAAGTTTGAGTACATTAAACATTAGGAAAACCCCTTACTAAAAAATCTGTAATAAATTAATTAAGCGTTCTCTTCTTCGAACTTCTTCATAAACTCAACGAGCTTTTCTACGCCTTCAATTGGCATAGCGTTGTAGATAGAAGCACGCATACCGCCAACTGAGCGGTGACCCTTGAGGTTAACAAAGCCAGCAGCTGTTGATTCTTTAACGAATTTAGCGTCGAGCTCGTCGCTGCCTGTGATGAATGGTACGTTCATAAGTGAACGGTCTTCAGGAACTACTGTGCCCTTGAAGAGCTTTGAATTGTCGAGGAAATCGTAAAGAAGATTAGCTTTCTTTTCGTTTAATTCCTTCATCTTCTCAAGACCGCCGATCTCGTTCTTAACCCACTCGAGTACGAGCTTAACCATATAGATTGAGTAACATGGTGGTGTGTTGAACATAGAATCGTTGTCAGCGTGTGTCTTGTAATTGAACATTGTTGGTGTGATGTCCATAGCGTTACCGATGAGATCTTCTCTTACGATAGCGATTGTAACACCAGCAGGGCCCATGTTCTTCTGTGCGCCTGCAAGTAAGATACCGAACTTAGAAACATCGATTGGCTCTGAAAGAACACATGAAGAAATGTCACCGATAAGTGGAACATTACCTGTGTCTGGGAGCTCGTGGTAAAGAGTACCATAGATAGTGTTATTTACACAAATATAGAAATAGTCAGCATCTTCAGTGAATGTTGACTTGTCAAGCTTAGGAATGTAAGAATATGTCTTATCCTCTGAAGAAGCGATAACCTTAGCTTCACCGTATTTCTTAGCTTCCTGATAAGCCTTCTTAGCCCACTGACCTGTGATTACATAGTCAGCCTTCTTGCTTTTGTTAAAGAGGTTTAAAGGAACCATAGCAAACTGTGATGAAGCACCACCCTGAAGGAAAAGAACCTTGTAGTTGTCAGGAATGTTCATAACTTCACGTAAGAGAGCCTCAGCCTCTTTGATGATTGAATCATACACCTTGCTTCTGTGTGACATTTCCATTACGGACTGGCCACTGCCCTGATAATCGAGCATTTCGTCAGCAGCTCTTTTGAGTACTGACTCAGGAAGCATAGATGGACCTGCAGAAAAATTGTAAACTCTACTCATAATAATATCTCCTCACTTATACAGTATCTGTTACTGATATTTTTACATTAATAATTATATTCCAAAACCCTCGTTAATTCAATAACAAACGTGGCATCATAATACTACAAAATTAATCCTTATATAGAAAATTTTTAGTAAAATTGCAAAAAATGATTGAAATCATCAATATTTTCTCTTGGATTTATCTTTTTTCTTGATTTTATTTGAGAGATTATTTTTAAAATATCCGCAACGTCTTGCAATAACTTTGGCATTAAGCGCTACTGAGCTAGCAGCACGTTTCGGTGCAGGGCGCCTGTCGGTTTCTTCTTCAAAATAATCCTCAAAGTAATCTGCCTTATCGTCGATATTCTGACCCTCATCCTCAAAATATGACATTCCACTTGACTCATCTTTACCCTTTACGTCGATATCAAAAGTATCAAGCTCAGTATTGGCACGCTTAAAGAAATCATCGCTGTCATAACCCAGCATCTGATCAAAAGACTCATATTCATCGTCAAGGTCGTCTATACCGAGCTCACTGAGTAGTTTACGGGTACGTTCTGAAGTCTTGTTGTCATTTTCTCCGTTTATGAGCTTATCTTCTTCAGACATCAACTCTCTGTTCTTTGATCTTACACGCTCTCTGCGTTTATCCATTTTACTGCGCTTTTTGGCATTATACTGACGATACAGATAATTAGCAATCAAAGCAATCGCGACCAGAATGACTATCCACAGCAAAAATCTCCACCAGTCAAATGAAAGACC
>JAUMXP010000187.1 GCA_030529125.1 Eubacteriales bacterium
CAATTTTAATAACAAAGTTTTCGTATACTTTTTATAAAAATTGTCAAATTCTCTGTCGAAATATACAACATTTTTGTTAAAATTCGTTATATTTAACAAAAATAAAGTTTGAGTAAAATGGTCAAGGCTTAAAAATTCATAAAAATATTATGAGCGTATGATGTAGGTGATTTTTTGAAAAAGTGTAGTATAAATTAATTAGTCTCTTTACTCAAAAATATGATATTTTATGAAATATTTTATAATTCTATAAAAAAATTAAAAAAATCAAAAAAAAGACGCTATTTTCTTGACAATACTGATGTATTATATTAATATTAATATGAGCATAAATGGATTGTGCTTGGAGCATTTGGTCAATCGGACCGTGTTCCTATTCTCTTATTGGACTCTTTATTGAGCCGTTATTCATAGATATTTTTTATTATTTTTATTATCATCTTCTGTCGTCTTTGACGTTTATTTGGTGATAGATTTAAACTGAATATCTTATATTAACGGCACCCATGAGTTGAGTTTGATTAGTTTTTAACTAACAAAATCAAGGAGGTGTCAAATCAAATGGACTTATGGTTACAGATTCTGTTGCTTGTTGTAGCAGTTGTTGTAGGCCTTGTTGTTGGTGCTATCGTTGGTTCAGCATACCGCAAAAAGGTCGCAGAAGCTGAGATAGGCAGTGCAGAACAGGAGGCTAAGCGTATCGTTTCAGAAGCGATTAAAACCGCTGAAGCCAAGAAGAAGGAAGCCATCTTAGAAGGTAAGGACGAAGTTCATCGTCTGCGTAACGAAAGCGAGCGTGAACTCTCTGACCGTCGTAAGGAGGTTCAGCGTCAGGAAAGACGTATCCAACAAAAAGAAGAAACCCTTGACAAGAAGTTAGATAACATCGAGTTAAAGGAAGAAAAAGTCGCTAAAAAAATGAAAGAAGCCGAAGCAAAACTTGCTGAGGTTGAAACCATCAAGAAAAGTCAGTTTGAAATGCTCGAAAGGATTTCTGGTTACACAGTTGAGCAGGCTAAGGATTATTTACTCCAGCAGCTTGAGCTTGAACTCAGCCACGAGAAATCACTCAAAATTATGGATTACGAGCAGCAGCTCAAGGACGAGCAGGAAAAGAAAGCCAGAAACATTATCTCGCTTGCTATCCAGCGTCTTGCAGCTGATCAGGTAGCTGAAGCTACTGTATCAGTAGTTCCGCTCCCTAACGACGAAATGAAAGGTCGTATCATCGGTAGAGAGGGTAGAAATATCCGCGCTATCGAAACACTCACCGGTGTTGATCTCATCATCGACGACACACCTGAGGCTATTACTCTCTCGAGTTTTGAGCCTGTACGTCGTGAGATTGCCCGTCTTTCACTTGAAAAGCTTATCTCTGACGGACGTATCCATCCTGCCAGAGTTGAGGAAATGGTTGATAAAGCAAGACGTGAGGTCGAAGCTACTATCAAACACGAGGGTGAGCGCGCTGTGCTCGAAGCTGGCGTTAACGGTATTCACCCTGAACTTATCAAGCTGCTCGGTAGATTACGCTATCGTACCAGCTATGGCCAGAATGTACTTAACCACTCACTTGAAGTTGCGTATCTTTCAGGTATTATCGCTTCAGAGCTTGGTATGGACCCTACAGTTGCTAAGCGTGCAGGTTTACTTCACGATATCGGTAAGGCGCTCGACCACGAAATCGAAGGCAGCCACATCGAAATCGGCGTAGACATGGCTAGAAAGTACAAAGAAAGCGATGCTGTTATCCATGCTATCCACGCTCACCACGGTGACGTAGAAGCTAAGACAGTTGTTGCTTGCATCGTACAGGCAGCCGACGCTATCTCGGCAGCACGTCCTGGTGCTAGACGTGAGAACCTTGAGAACTACATCAAGCGTCTGCAGAAGCTCGAAGAAGTTGCGTCATCATTCAACGGTGTTGATACTTCATTCGCTATTCAGGCAGGTCGAGAGATCAGAATCATGGTTAAGCCTGAGGTTGTCGGTGACGACAATATGGCATCACTCGCTCGTGATATCTGCAAGAAGATTGAAGAAGACCTCGAGTATCCTGGACAGATCAAAGTCAACATCATCCGCGAGAGTCGCGCGATTGACTTTGCTAAATAAAATAGTAAATAAGCCGTTACGGCAGAAAATAAGCCACCTGAATTTTCAGGTGGCTTTTGCTTTGCTTGTTATACACTGCATCTTGCACAATGGTTTAATGATTAATTTGTCTAAAACAGCAGTAGTATGCGTGTTGTGCTAGTGATATAATCTAATAAAGAGATTCTTTTGGCAGGTGATATATGATGAAAAATCAGTCGCTTAGGGTAATAGCGTTAATTGTTTTAGTGATGTGCTTTTTCGCAGGTTGTTCTACAACAAACACTGTAAACATCGACTATTCTGATGTTTCTGAAATTAACTATAACAATTATGTCGTACAAAACAAGATCGATATTAAAGATAATATTTTAGCTGTTATTACAAGTAATATTACTAACGATGAGCTTTGGATTTATCGCGATAAGTCTAATATTAAATCGATTAGTTCTAATCAAATATCACAATGCCAAGTTGATAAACAAGGTGTGTATTATGTAAGCGATAAGAGTCTTTACTTCTATGACATAGATAATGATGAGACTATTAATTGTGTAGAAGGTGTACATTCCTTTATTTTACTTGATGATGTGATTGCATACAATACATTTGACAGCGAAATAAAGTTTATTGACAAAAACTTTAACGAAGTTTTTCATGTTAGCGATGCTTTCTTAGGCGCTGTGTCAAATGATTATGTATACTATACAGACCTTGACGATGTACTCTATTCGGTATCCATTGATGATTTCGAAATTGAAGAACTGGTTACATTAGATATATATGTTCAACCGTGCGAAATGAATATCGTTGGAAATAAGTTGGTAATGAATCAAGATGATTGTTTTCTTATTTA
>JAUMXP010000188.1 GCA_030529125.1 Eubacteriales bacterium
CGCTTTAAATGTCCGCTGATAAACAGTGCGTTTCGGTCAACTACATTGTCCATTGGTCTGACTTTAAGATACTCTTCAATAGCGTTAACACACGCTTGATTAAGGTAGATAATTCGTTCTTTGTTGCCTTTACCCAAGATTCTGGCAGTACCATCAGAGCGAATATCGGTAACATTAAGTCCGACTAACTCTGAAAGACGCATACCACAATTTAAAAATAAAGTAAGTATACAATAGTCGCGTTCCTTGTGCTTACCATCAACGGCATTGAGCAACTCGATACTTTGTTCTAAAGTTAGATATTTAGGCAGAGCACGTTTGCGCTTAGGAGTTTCTAATTCTTTGATAGGATCAGAATCAAGTAGGTGTTTCTTAACAGTAAGATAATTAAAAAACGATTTAAGACTGGATGTTTTACGTGCTCTGGTTGATGCGTTATTGCTTCGATCACGCATTAGATAATTCATGAACTCATACGAATCCTGAAGTGTAATTGTTTTAATCAGAGCTATGTCGACATCATCAACTTTGATATCTTCAAAAGGGGTAGAGGCTGAAACAATACCACGTTTAGTCTTAATGAATCTAAAGAAAGTACGTATATCAGTAAAATACTCATCAACAGTTTTTACTGATTTGCCTTTAACGGTCTGCATGTATAATAGATAATCTCTGATAACAGGAGAAGCTTCAGCTATAGAATCAAGTGCCAAAATAATCACCACACAATTATTATAAATATATATTACTCAATAGAATTTAATTTTTTATAATTATATCACAGGAGATAGGTCTGTTTGTTCTAATATAGAAAATTATACAAAATCAATGTTTTGTATAATTAAGGGGAGGGTTTTAAGGAAAAATTGATAGAATATTGAGAATTTTAACTCTTTTGCGCAGCATCTGCGGTATTTAGCCCATTTACTAATTAATATATTTATTATCTATATATAAGTAGTAATAGATTGTCTGTTTACATACTGTATTCTAAAACTTAAACTTCTCTCAGTTTTTTTGAAATGAACTTGTCTCTGTGTGAAAAAAACTGAGCAAAGTAATTTTTTATATTTTATTTTAAATTATGGTGTATTTCTCATTATTATAATAAATTAGTAATAATAGTTATGCAAATTTTGCTTCTTTGATTAATTCAATAAACTGAACTAAAGTTTATAGCTTAAAACAATACCGAAATTTTCACTTACACTTTCACCTGTTAAATATTTAACAAAACGCAACTACCTATGTCAGATAACTCAATGTCATTAATGTATTCATAACTTATGTTGTGTTTATTTAAGAAATCATTGATAGTTTCATAATCCGGATGTCTTCTGATATCCCCGAAAAATAAAATAGAATCACCTAAATTAACAGACGCTCCTCCTATGAACCCCTCTTCTTCCCTTTTTGAATCTATTAGTCTGATATTACCACTGCTAATTTTGAGAACATCAATATCAGTTTTGATTAGTGCCTTGTATATAGAGTTATCGGCGGTGATAATAGCATTTTCGTTGACTTTTAGACACGAACAAGCGCTGTAACCTTGATTTACATCTATTAACTCATACCCATTATTAATGCAATATTCAACAAGATTATTATCCAGTGATGCAATTTTGCCTATTAGATGTTTACCTACGACTTTTGCATTAAGAATAATATTGTCAGGATATTTTCCAGACGCTTTTTTACTTGTTAATCGTACATCAAAGCCGAGATTTTCAAGCGTGTTAGCTAAACTTTTACACTGTGATAAAACAAATACAACATTATTATTAAGCGCAATACACTGCATATCAGCGTGCTTTTTTTCATAAGAAATAAACCCATCAACACACTCGGTGTGGATGAGTTTATAACTCATATTTTTCAGTTTATCGCATACTTCAATGCAACGATTAGAAACTACGACATACTTATTATTCATTAGTTAAAGCCTCGAATGCCTGTCTTACGTTTTTGACACCAATTATCTCGTAATCACCTTTGACTTTTATATCCTTTAAATTATGATACGGTACAACTATACGTTTAAAACCAAGCCTGATAGCTTCAGTTACTCTAGAGGAAATGTGATTTACAGCTCTGATTTCACCAGCTAGTCCGATTTCACCTATAGCAATAGCGTCTTCTGGGATAACTACATCTTTCAGACTGCTAACTAGAGCCATAGCTACAGCTATATCTACAGCTGTCTCGTCAAGTCGTAAACCACCAACAACGTTGATATATGTATCACAATTTGAGAAGTAATAGCCTGCACGTTTCTCTAGAACAGCTAGAATAAGCGACATTCTGTTGTAATCAAAGCCGTTAGATGTTCGTCTAGGATTGCCATAGCCTGTAGTTGTAGCAAGACCCTGAATCTCAGCTAATATTGGTCTTGTACCCTCCATAGCACAAGCAACACAAGTGCCTGATACGTTCTTTGGTCTGCCTGATAACAGCATCTGTGATGGATTTTCAACTTCAATCAAACCGCAATCTGTCATCTGAAATACGCCTATTTCATTTGTTGAGCCATATCTGTTTTTGACAGCTCTGAGTATTCTGTACGACATTTGCTTGTCGCCTTCAAAGTGTAGCACTGCGTCAACTACGTGCTCTAATACTTTAGGACCTGCTATAGAACCCTCTTTGTTGACGTGACCTACTATAATCAGTGGAATATCAAGACTCTTTGCTACTCTCATCAAGTAGTTAGTGCACTCTCTGACTTGTGTAATACTACCCGGCGAAGACTGAAGTTCTGAAAGCGACATAGTCTGGATAGAATCTATCATAACTAAATCAGGTTTGTCTTGACGTATAGTTTCGCTGACAAGCTCAACATCAGTCTGTGTAAGTATGTACAGATTATCATTATTGACGTTCAATCTATCAGCTCTTAGTTTAAGCTGTCTTTTGGATTCTTCACCTGATACGTAGAGAATCTT
>JAUMXP010000033.1 GCA_030529125.1 Eubacteriales bacterium
TAAGAATTGTTTTCATATCATCTCTATCGTCGTAAGCTTGGAATAAATCGCTTACAGCAGATATTGCAATTATGCCTTTTACTCGTTCATCTTGTCTTGCTGTCATATAAGACATCATACCGCCTCGCGAAACACCAACAATGCATAAATCATTCATATCAACAAAGTCAAATGTATACTCACACAAATCGATTAGTTTTATTACATCGTTTAAATCAGCACCGCCAAACTGGTCTATCCCAGTTTTGCCATCAGCACCCCTGTACTGCGAAGCTATAACTATACGATTAGTTGCACAGCATATCTGTGCTGTATCTTCGTCTCTGAGTAATCCTATTTTACTATTGCCAATCATAGCACGACCGATTTTTATTGAATTTGCTTTTTGAAAGATGTATAATCATTACATAAAAACAAAGTTTGTGTATTGAAAGGAAGAACTGTGAATATGAACACTCATTTTCAAAATAAATACTTCAAAAAAGTTATAGCGTTATTTACTCTGATATTTTTTGTTTTTTCTGCATTCAGTTTCTCTGCTTTTGCTCAGGAGGCTGATACAATTGTGCATTTTGATGACAGCTCGGTAATGACCGATGCGCTCTTACTCTATGATGCAGATACAGAAGAAATCCTGTATTCAAAAAACAGCGAAAAAGTTCGTTCTTTGGCATCTCTGACTAAAATTATGACCTGTATACTGGCGCTTGAAAACATCAAGGAGCCTCAATCATATATGATAGAGATTACACAAGCGCCTATCGATGATGTATCAGATATAGGTGCTTCAACCGCAGGATTTGAAAACTATGTGGGAGAAACATTCACAGCGCTTGATATTCTATACGGAATGATGGTTCCGTCAGGCTGTGAAGCAGCTCAGATTCTCGCTTATGAGATAGGCAAAGATCCCCAGACCTTCACATCTATGATGAACGAAAAAGCTAAGGAACTGGGCTGTGAAAACACAACTTACATCGACGCACATGGTGTTGACGATGGTAATACTTCTACAGCATCAGACCTTCTCAAAATCACACAGTACGCACTTAGCTTTGACCTTTTCAGAGAAATAGTTTCAACACAGTACTATCAGGTTGATGGTATGGCAGCACCGTTTTTTAACACAAACTACCTTATTGCAGAAGAAAATGACTGTGGATACTACCATAAATATGTCACAGGTATTAAAACAGGCTACACAAGTGTTGCTGATAAATGTCTTATCTCATCTGCTACAAAAGGCAACGATGACTTCATTTGTATAGCACTCGGCGGTACATACAGCGCAAATGATAACTACATAAACCACGCTATGACCGACACTGCTGCACTTTATGACTGGGCGCTTGATAACTTCACAGAAAACATAGAAGTCGATATAGATAAAAACGTAGTGTCTGTTGATGTTTCACAGCAAGTAAAACTCAATGCGCAGATAAAAACAAACAGCACTGATGCTGCCCCTGTAGTACAGTGGTTATCATCAGATGAGAATGTTGCCACAGTAGACCAAAACGGCGTTGTTTACGGTAAGTCACTGGGACAAGCCAAAATTACAGCAAAAACCCAAACAGGCAACTTTGACAAGGTTACGGTTTCTGTCGGTTTTTATAACGGAATTGATCTTACATCACGTGACGGTGATTACACAAGCGGTAGCAAAGAACAGATAGATTTCAAAAATCTGAAAAATCACGGCTTTGACTTTGCTATAATCCGTGCTGGCTGGGGCAGCGAAGACTATCCACACCAGAACGATGCACAATTTGTACACAATGTTACTTCAGCAAGCGAAAACGATATTCCGTTCTATCTCAGTTTTGTTGCATACGCTCAAAGCGTAGAAGAAGCATACGCAGAGGCTGACTATTTCTTAAGAGAAATGAAAGACTATTTCCCACAGCAATGTAGTGATGATCTCATTTCTGTTGTGTACAATATGACCTATTCCCCATACTTAACAAACAGCAAAGCCCTCAACACTGAAATTGCTATTGCATTTGCAAACCAGCTCAAAGAAAACGGCTATGGCACTCTGATTTTTGCAAGCAAAGCAGTATATAACAACCTCGACGTTGAAGTCCTCACCCAAAATAACGTAGGCACCTATTACAGATACTATCCATACGTTTCTGATTTCAATAACAAGATCACTCTGCCTGATGGCACAACCCCTGATATCTGGCAATACAGAAGCGACGGCTACTATCCGCATGCTAGCGAAAACGGTTATGCAAAGTTATGCATAGCATATATGCCAAAAGAACAGTACCACAAGTATGACGTAGACCGTGATGGTGAAGTTACTGTCCTAGATGCTACTCTGATTCAACGAGTAGTCGCTCATTTAGTTTATATCGAGGGATTTGAAACCTACGGTGATGTAGATGACAACGGTAAAGTTAACATAATAGACGCAACAATAGTTCAGCGATATCTCGCAAAATACGAATAATAATTAAAGCACCTGTGCAAAAACTGCAGGTGCTTTTTTACACTTACGATTACTTTATTATAATGATATATCAAATATCTTTCCCAAAAGCAGTAAAAACCACTATTATCTATTGCATAGCAGCAAACTCTATGCTAATATAAAGATACGACACAAGTTGATAACGACCGAATATATGCTGTTTTTTATACGCTGACTATGGTTGATACATTTTATAATTGAGGGAGGAATCTCCATGAAAAAAGCAATGTCATTTTTACTTATAGTTTTGGTGCTTGTAAGTATAAGCTTGTCAGGTTTATCAGCAACTGCAGCTGAGCTTGATAATACGGCTTTAGCTTCTGACGAAAACAACAACGCTGAAACTATTATAGTACCTCAGATACGCGTTACAACCGCCAATGGTAACGGCACTACACTGCAAAAAGCAGATGATTATGTTGATGCAACTATTACTATCACCGATACAGACTCAACTGTATTAACTGATAGCATTAAGTTCAAAGTGCGTGGCAACAGCACTGCACAACCTAACATTACAAAAAAAGCCTTTACCATTAAGTTTGATTCAAAGAAAGATGTTCTCAATATGGGTAAAGCTAAAAAATGGTCTTTGCTGGCTAACACCTTTGACCCTACACTTATGCGTAACTATATTGCGTTTGATTTTGCACAGAATATGGGTCTTGAATTTACTTCACAGCAACGCATTGTTGAGCTTTATTTAGACGATAGCTACCGAGGCTGTTATGTACTCACAGAGCCGGTTGAAGAAGGCTCTACAAGAGTGGATATTGATATTGACAGCAACGACGGTATGAAGGATTTTCTTGTTGAATTAGAAAAGGATCGTTTTGAATCCGATGTTTCTTATTTTACTACGAGTAATATCAGATTTGCTGTCAAAGAACCTGAAGAACCTAACGATGAACAGCTTACATACATATTTACTACAATGGACGACATAATGAACGTCATCAAAGAAGGTAATCAGGAAGAAATATCAAAGAGAATCGACGTTCCATCGTTTACACGTTATTACTTGCTCAACGAGTTATTCAAAACCTTGGACTTCGATTATAGTTCAGTATTCTTCTACTACAAAGATGGTGTTCTCTACAGCGGTCCTGCGTGGGACTATGACCTAGCTGCAGGAAACGCAAACCCTTCAAGCTCTCAAGTAAGCAAAGCTTCTGCTAATCCTGAGGGGCTATATGCCACTGACTGCAATATATATAAATATCTTTGCTCTTACGATTGGTTTAATGATGAAATCCGTTCAACATATCTGCAGTATTATGATTACATCAACAACATCACCGCAGATGGAGGGTTGATAGATAATTTGCTAGAAACATACGGAATTGTTTTTGAACGCAATTTCAGTGATGCCGGTTGGAGTCCATCACAATGGTGGGTATACGAACAGTTAAAGCCTCTTAGCACATATTCAGATAATGTCAAGTATTTAAGCGAGTGGTTGCATACTCGCAATATTTGGTTAAGCAGATACTACAATCTCTTTGACGAAGAGTATTTGCTCGGTGATATCGACGAAGATGGAGGCATAACCGTAGTAGATGCTACATATATTCAAAGACACATAGCGAAAACGACAATATTGACACCGTCACAATTAGACAGAGCGGACACCAGCAAAGATGGTGAAGTTTCCGTTATAGACGCTACCACTATTCAGAGGGTAGTAGCAAAAATTACACCTGAACTGTAATTTTTATTAGCTTACACAAACATAAATAATTAATAACAATCCCTGTAATCAGAGCTTAAAACTCTTTTTACAGGGATTATTATTTTATAAAAATGCTCGAAAACGGCTTTGTTATGCGAAAAATAAAGGAGTAAAGCATTGTATCAATACTCTTTTAGGCGCCCTGAAATCTGAGATTTTGGGGAGAGGAGGAGCGACGGTCAGGTCAGGCGACATTTTTAAATAAAAATCGTCGCAGACCTGTGTAGTCAGCGACGACGATGGCAGGGGCAGAAGGACTCGAACCCTCGGCACGTGGTTTTGGAGACCACTGCTCTACCAACTGAGCTATACCCCTAGATATTTTCTTCAACGCAAGTTATTGTACCATTTATATTCTCTAATGTCAAGATTGTTTTTTATACTTGCATAATAAAACCGCCCAAGCGTTTGTACTTAGGCGGTTTTCTTGGATTATTTGTACTTAATCAGCGTTTATTAGTCCTTGAATGGATCGTAAATGATCATTGCAGCACTGAGTGGAACTGTAACAAGTAACCAATTGAACATGTATAGTACGCTTTCATCCTCGATGATTGTGAAGAATACCATAATAAACTGCATAACAACTAAGCCTGCAGCACCGATGAACTTGAGAAGTCCTGCTAATTTCTTCATATTAGCGTTAAACATTGTGAGGAAGAAAGCAGCAGCAATAGCGCCATAGCACAAGAGGTTGCTGGCATTTACTAAGTTATGGAAAACAACATATGCATCTGATATGTAGAAATAACCGCCAGTAAACTCAAAGCAACACAAGAATGCAAACGTTGCAAAAGCCGCACCCATGAGGATTTTTGCCATTAATTCTTTTTTGCTGAAAACAAATGCTAAAATGATACCTGCAAATGCAACCTGCTGGAGTAAGAAGTCAAGCAGCACGTATCCTGCACTATCTTCAAAGTTGATCATGCATAAAACAAACGCTGCAAGAGCTGAAGAAGCAAGTAAAATCGCTGTGATGAGCTCATAGCCAAAGAGCTTGACATCAGAGAAAAGGCCAGCGAATGGTGCTGAACCACCTTTGAACAGATTAGCCTTAGGAGCACGTGGCTGCTGATATGCCTGCTGTGGATAAGATGGCTGAGCATACGCTTGCTGTGGCTGTGCATATGTAGGCTGTGGAGCCGGAGCTGCGTATGCTGGCTGAGCTGCTGGCTGTGGAGCCGGAGCAAAAGACTGTGACATCTTGTAGAACTCGCCGATAGCATAAGTGTTGCCTACGATAGGGCTTGCACCGCGGAATGAACCACCATCGTCAATGCG
Source organism: Eubacteriales bacterium (assembly GCA_030529125.1). Lineage (GTDB taxonomy): Bacteria > Bacillota > Clostridia > Oscillospirales > Acutalibacteraceae > Ruminococcoides. The sequence goes on from JAUMXP010000033.1 coordinate 5,496, forward strand.
CATGTATGATACAGTAGCAGGAACAGTAAGAAAGTCGTTCTGTGAAGCAGAAACAACACCGCCACAGTGCTGACATCTGAACATTACTCTGTACTCGCCACCGTCAACTGAGTCTTTGAGTGCCCAGTTCGGAAACGCGCTTCCGCACAGTGGACAAACCTGGAAGTTGTCGTTAATGAAGTTTTGTGGAATGCTTTGTTCAAAGCTTTCACGACGTCTGAAACCATTAGGATCCATGTGGATTTCCCCCTTTTAATAATGATACATTAAGTGTAGCACACGTTAGTGCTGATTTCAAGAATAAATTTAGTATTAGTGATACGAAGTTGAATGTTCATCATGTATATTTATATTGCGCGCTCTATTACGGTATGATATAATAAACTTACTAAACATTTAGGAGGTTAATATATGGAAACATCTTATTTTTCAGTAATAGGAGAAGGTGCACTGAACACCCTGTTGATTGTTATTTTGTCTTCTATACTCCCTGTCGGCTTGGGCATACTCTTCACAGTTTTGTCTTCTAAAAGCAAAACAGCTCAGAAGGTCTTTTCCTGGGTCAGCCTGCCGTTTGAATGTTTGTGTCCTGTTGTTTTACTACCTATATTTTATTTCACCGTAACGCGTTATACTAATATCTATATGACTCCATTGACAGCAGTTGTTATTGCTCTGACTTTCTGCTTTATCGGATATATGCCGTCTAGATATGTGGACACATACTCACTGAAGAAAAACATCATATACAATATGTTCGGTCTATACCGCAACATCTTCATGTGGAGTTTCTGTGCATCGATTATAGGCTGTATGGATCTGTTGCAATCTGCACAAGTCGTTATGTCTAGAACATACTACGCTGAGTGGTATTTTGTTCCATTTGCTTTTGCTTTCGCTGTTCTGGCAGCCATCGAAATCCCAAGAAAAATCATCAAACAAAAAATGAAATAATACATACATTTGAGCGCTCACATTTGTGGGCGCTTTTTTCATAAAAAAGCAGACTTTTCCATTGTCGTTTTGTGTAGTTTTATGTTTGACTATGTTTTTTCGTTATAGTATAATTTATAGTGGATAAATTTTGAGAACACATATTATTTATATACAGTTATTTAGGCTGTCAGGCACTCATACATATAGTGTCACAGCATGGGGGTTCGGTTATTAATAAATACCGCGCAGGTATAGACATAGGTTCAACAACCGTAAAACTAGTTTTACTCGATGAAAACGGAAAGATAGTTTACGGCAAATACAAGCGTCATCAGGCTCACACTCAGGAGACACTTGCTGAGCTCCTGAAAGAAGCTAAGCTTCAGCTTGGCGAAAGCGAGCTACAGGTTAAGATCACCGGTTCAGGTTCTATCAATCTGGGTAAATCACTTGGCATTGATTTCGTACAAGAAGTTGTTGCTGTTGCGACTGCTCTCAAAGAAGTTGCACCTCAGACTGACGTTGCAATCGAGCTCGGCGGTGAAGATGCTAAAATCATATATTTCAAAGGCGGTCTGGAAGAGCGTATGAACGGCGTGTGCGCAGGCGGTACAGGTTCGTTTATTGACCAGATGGCATCTCTGCTACAGACCGACGCTACAGGTCTTAACAATGAGGCTGAAAAGTACAAGCAGATCTACCCTATCGCTGCACGTTGCGGTGTATTTGCTAAGACAGACATCCAGCCACTTATCAACGAAGGTGCTACAAAAGCCGACCTCGCTGCCTCTATCTTTCAGGCTGTTGTTAACCAGACTATCTCAGGTCTTGCATGCGGTAAACCAATCAGGGGCTGTGTAGCTTTTCTCGGCGGTCCACTCCACTTCCTGCCTGAGCTCAAGAAAGCGTTTATCCGTACACTTAAGCTCACAGACGAGAATATTGTCGACCCTAAATACTCACATCTTTTTGCGGCTCACGGTGCCGCACTGCTCTCTGACGACAGTGACAGCAGTGACATCAACACACTTATCGAAAAGCTCGAAAAAGGCGTCAAGATTTCTTTTGAGATGCCTAGACTTCCTGCGCTTTTCAACGATACTGACGAATACAACGAATTTATCAGACGCCATAACAAAGCAGTTCTCGCTAAAGGAGATTTAGCTACCTACAAAGGTAACTGCTTCCTTGGTATTGACGCAGGCTCAACCACCACTAAGGTCGCACTCATAGGCGAAGACGGTCAGTTGCTATACTCATTCTACAGCAGTAATCAGGGCAACCCTATCGAAACAGCTAAAAAAGCTATCAGCGAGCTTAAAGACAAGCTCCCTGATGATGCTAAGATTGTACGTTCATGCTCCACAGGTTACGGCGAAGCTCTGCTGAAATCCGCTTTCTCTCTAGATGAAGGCGAGGTCGAGACTTTTGCTCACTGTACTGCTGCGTCATTCTTTGACAGCAAAGTTGACTGCGTGCTCGACATCGGCGGTCAGGATATGAAGTGCATTAAACTCAAGAACGGCACAGTAGACAACGTGCTTTTAAACGAAGCTTGCTCATCGGGCTGTGGCTCATTTATCGAAAACTTTGCTAACTCTCTGGGTTACACAGCACAGGACTTTGCTAAAGAGGCGCTCTTTGCCACTAACCCTGTTGACCTCGGTACACGTTGCACCGTGTTCATGAACTCAAATGTTAAGCAGGCTCAGAAGGAAGGCGCAAGCGTCCCTGATATTTCTGCAGGTCTTGCTTACTCTGTTATTAAGAACGCTCTGTTCAAGGTTATCAAACTCACAAACGCTAAGGACCTTGGCGAGCACATAGTAGTACAGGGCGGTACCTTCCACAACAAAGCTGTACTGCGTGCCTTTGAGAAAGTAGCTTCTGTCGAAGCCACCTGTCCTGACATCTCAGGTCTGATGGGTGCTTTCGGTGCTGCTCTGATTGCTAAAAAGCACTACACAGGACAGCCAACCTCTATGCTTGATCTTGACGAGATTATAGCTCTTACATATAAATCCAGCAGTGTTCGTTGCGGTGGTTGTTCAAACAACTGTATGCTCACTATCAACACTTTCCCTGGAAAAAGACGACACATCACAGGTAACCGCTGTGAAAAGGGTATCGGCGGTGATACAGATGCTAAGAAAGCTCCTAATATGTATGAGTTCAAGCGTCAGAGATTGTTTGACTATAAACCTCTAAGTGATGACAAAGCGTTCCGTGGGACAATCGGTATACCTCGTGTACTGAATATGTACGAAAACTATCCTTTCTGGGCTACTTTCTTTACAAAGCTCGGTTTTAAGATTGTTCTTTCTCCGCTATCTGATAGAAAGATATATGAGCTTGGTATGGAGTCGATTCCATCTGAATCCGAGTGTTACCCTGCAAAACTTGCTCATGGCCACGTGCAGTGGTTAATCAATAATGGTATCAAGACCATCTTCCACCCTTGCGTGTTCTATGAACATCAGGAAACCAAAGGTGCACAAAACCACTTCAACTGCCCTATTGTTGTATCATACCCTGAAAACTTAAAGAACAACGTCGAAGCTGTCACTGATGGCGACGTTAACTATATCCGTCCGTTTATCGCATTCACTTCTGAAAAAATCGCCGCTGACCGTCTTGTACGAGTTTGTAACGAGCAGTGGTGTATCCCTTCATCAGAAGTTAAAAACGCTGTAAAAGAAGCATGGGCTGAACAGCAAAAAGCTAAAGCTGACATAAGAAAAGAAGGTAAACGAATCCTTGAGCTTATGGAGAAAAACGGCGACCGCGGTATAGTGCTCGCAGGCAGACCATACCACATTGACCCTGAAATCAACCATGGTATCTCTGAGCTGATTGCGTCTTACGGTCTGTATGTACTCTCTGAAGACAGCCTGCCTGTTGACTTTGAGCCTACTCGCCCACTTAGAGTTGTTGACCAGTGGGTATACCACTCACGTCTTTACGTTGCTGCTGAGTTCATCCGCAATCGTAACGACCTTGAGCTCATTCAGCTCAATTCATTTGGCTGTGGTCTTGATGCTGTTACCACTGATCAGGTTAGCGAAATTCTCGAACAAAGCAACAAGATGTATACACTCTTAAAAATTGACGAAGTAAACAACCTCGGTGCTGTGCGTATCCGTATCCGCAGTCTTATTGCCGCTATGAATATGCGCAAAGAAGAAAAGATATTTGCTAAACCTGTTCCTGTTGAATACAAACGTCAGGAATTCACCAAGAAGATGCGTGAAGACAAATACACTATCATCGCACCTCAGATGAGCCCTATCCACTTTGATATTCTGGAGCCTGTTTTCCACAAGCATGGCTACAACGTCGTAGTACTCGATAACGACAACCGTGCTGCTGTTGACTATGGTCTGAAATATGTTAACAACGATGCGTGCTATCCGTCTATTGTTGTTGTAGGTCAGTTTATGGAAGCTATTATGTCAGGCAAATATGACACTGACAAGCTCGCTGTAATTATGACTCAGACAGGTGGCTGCTGCAGAGCAAGTAACTATGTTGGATTTATCCGCAGAGCACTTGAAAAAGCAGGTCTGTCCCACATTCCTGTTATCTCCTTAAACGCTAACGGCATGGAGAAAAACGAAGGCTTCAAGCTCTCCCCAGGATTGCTGATTGACGCATTACATGCTGTTGTATACGGTGATTTGTTCATGCGTTGCCTGTATAGAGTACGTCCATACGAAAAGGAAAAGGGCTCTGCAAACGAACTGCACAAAAAGTGGATGGACATCTGTCTTGACTCTTTACTCAATAAACACAGTAAATATAAATACAAAGATGTATGCAAGGGTATCGTAGAAGCTTTCGATAACTTCGAAATCGATGAAACCATCAAAAAACCTAGAGTAGGCGTTGTTGGCGAAATCTTAGTTAAGTATATGCCACTTGCAAACAACCACCTTGTTGAGCTCCTTGAAAAAGAGGGTGCTGAACCTGTTGTTCCTGATTTGCTCGACTTCATCAACTACAGTGCGTTCGGCTCAATTTACAAGGCAAACTACTTAGGTGCTAAAAAATCTTCAGCTAAGCTATCCAAGCTTGCTATCAGTCTTATACAGCGTGTCAGAAAACCTGCGCTCGATGCACTTATAAATAGCAAACGTTTCGAGCCTCCTATGCCTATAGAAGAGGTTGCTGAAATGACTAAGCCGTTCCTTTCACGCGGTAACCAGTACGGTGAAGGTTGGTTCTTAGCCGGTGAGATGATTGAGCTGATAAAGTCAGGCACACCGAACATCGTTTGTATCCAGCCGTTTGCTTGTCTGCCTAACCACGTTGTTGGTAAGGGGGTTATCAAACCGCTGAAAAAAGCGTTCCCACAGGCTAACATCGCTGCTGTAGACTACGACCCGGGTGCTAGCGAAGTAAACCAGCTCAACCGTATCAAGCTGATGCTCTCTGCTGCTAAAAACAACAACTTAATGTCAAACGACAACGAATAAGCTAAACAGAAAAGGCTGTGCATCTGCACAGCCTTTTTGTTATGTAATACTAATATTAAGCTTTAGTTTTTTCTTTTTCTTCTTTGCTCTGTAACTGAGGGATAAACTTCTTAGCAAATGTGCCTTTGTTTCTGCCTATGATGTAGAAATAACCAATGATTGAGAATACTACTGCACCGATGAGGTTAACAAAAAGGTCTTTCATTGTATCGATAATACCGATATCCATATAGCCGTTTTCGATAACATAGGTTGAACCATCAGCTAAATGTAAAGTGGTTTTTTCGATTCCTTTTAGAAGCACAGCATCATTAAGACCTTGCTCGTTGAGTGAAACAGAAGAAATAACATCTACAAAACGGTCGTTCTGCATATCTTGCAGGAACCAGTAGTCCATAGCAAACTCAAAGAATTCCCAGAGTACGCCTACTGTCATAGAGAAGCAGAAAGCAACAAACGCTACAAACATCGGCGACAGGCTGATGTGGAATCGCGGAGAACGGTTGATAATATCGATCATCGCAAAACCGATAGCCGCCATCAAGAAACCGTTGCTTGTGTGGAGCATTGTATCCCACCAGCTGATCTTTGTGTAGAAGCTTGCTATCTCACCGCATATAGTTGATGCGAAAATAAAGAACAAAATTATGCTCTCAAGCACTATAGGCAGATCAACGTGCAGGTACTTTTCCACAAGCATCGGAATGTTGAACAACAGCAATGTCAGAACACACATAAACACTGACATAAAGTCGCCCATAAATATCTTACGAATCATTACTGCCACTACAATAATACTCAACACGATGTTGACTACACTTTTAGACTTTATATGTCTTTTGAGTCTTCCGTCCATAACTAAACCCTCTTTTAAATATTAATATATCATATCAGATAAAACCCATGCTTTATCCTGATGCACTACGCTACCATTTGTATAGTACTTATTACCGTCAAAATCGTAAGTAACTAAGTCAAAAGAACACTTCTGTTTTGTCTTCTCTGTGAACTCTACGGTAATTACATCGTCCCACGCTATGGTGTAGTCAACAGGAGTGATAACATCAGGGTTAACATATATTTCACCGTCTACATTTTTGTACAGCGGTTTGTCTTCGCTCGGATAAGCTAACAGCTCGTCGCATTTTTCAGATGTATATGTCTTAGCTAAAAACTCTTTAAGGTCGTTGTAGCTTTCAAAGAAGTTATCTACTGCTTTGTAATAACCGTCTTTATCAGCCTCGCCTACAGTATCTACAGGAGATACGTAGAACATATAATAACAGTCAATGTTGTAGTTGATAAGCTCTAAAATTGTCTGCTCTGTGCAATCTTCTTGCGCATCTGTGATATTATCAATATCTTTTGTAACGCTTGCTTCTTCATCAGAACAAGCAACTACCGAAAAAGCCATTACTAAAACAAGTAAAAGTAAAAGAATTCTTTTCATATTACCCTCCGAAACGTTTTAATAAATCAATTATATATTATCTTTCTGTGTTTTTCTACCCTTTTTGCAATTTATTATAGAAAAAGCCCGCTAAAAAGCAGGCTTTTGCATCTGTTATTATGTATAAATTACTCAGATGGTGTTTCTGTAGTCTCCTCAGATGTAGGTGTTTCTGTTGGCACTTCGGTTGGAGCCTCAGTTGGGGCCTCAGTAGGTGCTTCTGTTGGCGCTTCAGTAGGAGC
>JAUMXP010000034.1 GCA_030529125.1 Eubacteriales bacterium
CCTCATATACAGGAACACCAGGTCCTACGAAAAGTCTGCCACGCTCTTGTGCTGCATACAGACCGTAGGTTACGGTTTCGCCTGTTTCAAACGCGATGAGTGAACCCTGATGACGTGTAACGATCTCACCCTTAAAAGGCTCGTATGAATCGAAGACATGGTTCATAATACCGTTGCCGTTTGTATCTGTCAAAAACTCAGGTCTGTAGCCCATGAGACCACGTGATGGAATTCGAAATTCTATATGAGTAATGCCGCTCTCACGAGTTCCCATGTTGATGAGGTCAGCTTTACGTGAACCGAGCTTCTCCATTACAGCACCAACATAGTTATCAGGTACTTCTATCATCAAATACTCAATAGGCTCGCACAGCACACCATCGATGTGTTTTGTGATAACCTGCGGACGTGAAATCTGGAACTCGTAGCCCTCTCTACGCATAGTTTCGATAAGAATTGACAGGTGGAGTTCACCTCTGCCTGAAACCTTGAAGGTATCAGCAGAATCGGTTTCTTCTACACGCATAGCTACGTTTGTTTCAACTTCTTTGAACAGTCTGTCTCTAAGATTACGTGATGTAACGTACTTACCCTCTTTACCAGCAAACGGGCTGTTGTTTACTATGAAGTTCATAGATACAGTAGGCTCATCTATCTTAACAAATGGAAGCGGATCAACGCTCTCAACACAACAGATTGTCTCACCGATATTAAGGTCTGTGATACCGCTGACGCACACGAGATCGCCCATCTTAGCTGTCTCGGTTTCTACACGTTTCAAGCCCTCAAACTGGTAGAGTTTAGAGATTCTGACCTTTTCTGTTGCGCCGTCACGACGACAAAGTACCGCCTGCTGACCGACTTTCACGCTTCCGCGCTCAACTCTGCCAACACCGATACGACCAATATAATCATCATAGTCGATATTAGAAATCAGAATCTGTAAATCGCCGTCAATATCACCCTGCGGTGCAGGAATCTCTGTTACGATTTTCTCAAACAGAGGTTGCATATCTGTACCCTGCTCGTATGGGTCGAGTGATGCATAGCCGTCACGACCTGATGCGTAAACTACAGGGAACTCGAGCTGATCATCATCAGCACCAAGCTCAATAAACAGGTCTAACACCTCGTCGATAACCTCCTCAGGACGTGCGCCCGGACGGTCAATTTTATTAACAACAACTAACGGCTTTTTGTGTAAGCCTAAAGCTTTCTTAAGCACAAAACGGGTCTGTGGCATACAACCCTCAAACGCATCAACTAAAAGCAACACGCCGTCAACCATAGTTAAGATACGCTCTACCTCGCCACCGAAGTCAGCGTGTCCCGGTGTATCAACGATATTGATTTTGATGTCGTTGTACATAACTGCTGTATTCTTAGAAAGGATTGTTATACCACGCTCACGCTCTAAATCATTAGAGTCCATTACTCGTTCAGCAACAGCTTCGTTTACTCTGAATATACCGCTCTGTTTAAGAAGCTGGTCTACAAGTGTAGTTTTACCGTGGTCTACGTGAGCAATAATAGCTATATTTCTGATGTCTTCTCTCTTATTCATAATATCACCTTTTTTATCTATCTAGCCAATTAGAGATTATACCACTTTTTTTATACAAATACTATGTTGAATTTTACCGAAAAAGCGCATATCTGTGAGTTTATTATTTGCTTTACTTTATAAATAAATTTTGATATAATGTAATGTGTATTTTTTAAAATCCTATATTAGGCAAATGGAGGTAAAATTATGGGATATTCAATCGCTGAAAAAATCATCAAAGAACATATCGTCAGTGGCGAGATGATCAAGGGCACTGACATCGGTCTTAGAATTGACCAGACACTCACTCAGGACGCTACAGGTACTATGGCTTATCTTGAATTTGAGGCTATGGGTGTACCTAGAGTTAAGACTGAAAGAAGCGTTGCATATATCGACCACAACACATTACAGACAGGCTTTGAAAATGCTGATGACCACAGATTCATTCAGACAGTTTGTAAAAAGCACGGCATCTACTTCTCTCGCCCTGGTAACGGTATCTGCCATCAGGTACATCTTGAGAGATTCTCTCGCCCTGGCAAAACACTGATTGGCTCTGACAGCCACACACCTACTGGTGGTGGTATCGGTATGCTGTCTATCGGCGCAGGCGGTCTTGACGTTGCTGTTGCTATGGGTGGCGGTGCGTACTACATCACTATGCCAAACATCGTTAATGTTGAGCTTATTGGCGAATTAAAGCCTTGGGTTTCTGCTAAAGATATTATCCTTAAGGTTCTCGAGATTATGAGCGTTAAGGGTGGCGTTGGTAAAATTATCGAATACTCTGGCGTTGGTGTTAAGACACTCTCTGTTCCACAGCGTGCTACTATCACTAATATGGGCGCAGAACTCGGCGCTACTACTTCTATCTTCCCATCTGATGAAACTACAAGAGAATTCTTGAAAGCTCAGGGTCGTGAGGAAGATTACATAGAGCTTAAGGCTGACGAAGACGCAGTATATGATGAGCATATTGTTATCAATCTTAGTGAGCTTGATGCTCTCGCTGCTTGCCCACACTCCCCTGATAATATTAAACCTATAAAAGAACTTCAGGGTCAGAAAATCGATCAGGTCTGCATTGGCTCATGTACTAACTCAAGCTACGCTGACTTAATGACAGTTGCTCACATCTTAAAGGGCAAGACCGTACATCCTGACGTATCTCTCTCTATCGCTCCTGGTTCTAAGCAGGTACTCACTATGCTCTCTGAAAACGGTGCTTTAGCTGATATGATCGCTGCAGGCGCTAGAATTTTAGAGTCTGCTTGTGGTCCATGTATCGGTATGGGTCAGTCACCAAACAGCGCAGGTATTTCACTACGTACATTCAACCGTAACTTCTTAGGCAGAAGTGGTACTAAGGACGGTCAGATTTATCTTGTTTCTCCTGAGACTGCTGCTGCGTCAGCACTCACCGGCGTATTCACAGACCCTACAACTTTAGGTGATCCATACAAGGTAGAAATGCCTGAGAAATTCTTAATCAATGATAATATGATTATAGAGCCAGCTGAAGTTGAAGAAATGGACAACATCAAGGTTCTGCGTGGTCCTAACATCAAGGAGTTCCCTGCATCCAGCCCTATGGAAGATGCTATTAAGGCTACATGTTCACTCAAGGTTGAGGACAATATCACAACCGACCACATCATGCCTGCAGGCGCAAAAATCCTGCCTCTGCGTTCAAATATTCCTGCTATTTCACAGCACTGCTTCACTGTATGTGACACAGAGTTTCCTAATCGTGCTAAGACTTTAGGCAGTTCTGTAATCGTTGGTGGTGCTAACTACGGTCAGGGTAGCTCACGTGAGCACGCTGCACTTGCTCCACTTTACTTAGGCGTTAAGGCTGTGCTTGTTAAGAGCTTTGCTCGTATTCACAGAGCTAACCTCATCAACGCAGGTATCTTACCGCTTGAATTCATCAACGAATGTGACTACGACAAAATCAGCCTGTTCGATGAATTAGAATTACCGAATGTTAAGGCTGAAATCGAAAACTGTGATACAGTTACTATCTTTAACAAAACTACTGGCGAAACAATCAAAGCTAAATGTGAGCTTTCACAGCGTCAGAAAGATATTGCAATCTGCGGTGGTTTACTTAACTACACAAAGATGAACGGTTGATATATTAACAAACAGATACGTTACATATATCAATCCCTCCACCGCCACTTGGCGGTCCCCCTCCCTTAAGGCAAGGGAGGCAGATTAATTGCGAAAGGTTGATAAAAATGGACAAGATTATTATGAAAACTCCGCTGGTCGAAATGGACGGCGACGAAATGACCAGAATTATATGGAAGATGATTAAGGATATCCTCCTTCTCCCATATATTGATTTAAAGACAGAGTACTACGACCTTGGACTCGAGTACAGAAACGAAACAAACGATCAGGTTACTATCGACTCTGCCCAGGCTACTAAAAAATACGGTGTTGCTGTTAAGTGTGCTACTATCACACCAAACGCTGCAAGAATGACAGAATACAACTTAAAGGAAATGTGGAAGTCACCTAACGGCACTATCAGAGCATTACTTGATGGTACTGTATTCCGCTCACCTATCCTCGTTAAAGGTATCACACCATATATTCCTAGCTGGACAAAGCCAATCTGCATCGCAAGACATGCTTACGGTGACGTATACAAAAATACTGAGATGATCGTTGAGAAAGGCTCAAAAGCTGAGCTTTGCGTAACAAACGCTGACGGCTTTGAGAACCGCGAGCTTATCTTTGATTTTACTAAGAGCGATGGTATTATTCAGGGTATGCACAACCTTGATTCATCTATCTCCTCTTTTGCAAGAGCTTGCTTTAATTACGCTTTAGATCAGAAGCTCGACCTCTGGTTTGCTACTAAGGACACTATCTCTAAGAAATACGACCATACATTCAAGGACATTTTTGCTGAAATCTTTGAAAACGAGTACAAAGAAAAGTTCGAGAATGCTGGTATTGAGTACTTCTACACACTTATCGACGATGCTGTAGCACGTGTTATCCGCTCTCAGGGTGGCTACATCTGGGCTTGTAAGAACTACGACGGCGACGTTATGAGCGATATGATAGCTACAGCGTTTGGCTCACTGGCTATGATGACAAGCGTACTCGTTTCTCCTGATGGCATCTATGAATACGAGGCTGCTCACGGTACAGTACAGCGCCACTACTACAAGCACTTAAAGGGCGAAGAAACATCTACAAACTCAGTAGCTACACTTTTCGCTTGGACTGGTGCACTTAGAAAACGTGGTGAACTCGACAACACACCTGAGCTTTGCGATTTTGCTGATAAGCTTGAGAAAGCTACTATCGACACTATCGAGAGCGGTGTTATGACCGGCGACCTCTATCTCCTATCCACACTCGAAAATAAAACAAAAGTCAACACAGAAGACTTCCTCAAAGCTGTTAACGTCAGACTTCAGGAGTTGCTGTAAGACACAAGGTAATAACGGAGGGGTTATTATGTCAAAACAAATTTCAATGCCCGTTATACGCAGACTCCCAAGATACCACAGATTCCTGACTGAGCTTCAGGATCAGGGTATCGAAAGAGTTTCATCTAATCAACTGGCTAATATCATGCGCTCCACTGCCTCTCAGATCAGACAGGATCTCAACTGCTTTGGTGGTTTTGGTCAGCAAGGCTATGGCTACCCTGTTGCTCAGCTTAGAGATCAAATCGGCAAAATTCTGGGTATTGATCAAGGTTTCAAGGCTATCCTGCTCGGTGCAGGTAACTTAGGACGTGCTATTGCAACACATATGAATTTTTCGCGTCAGGGTTTTGAGCTGACTGCAGTTTTTGATAAAAACGAAGATGTTATCGGTACAATGCTTAGAGGCATCACTGTTATGTCTGATGATAATATCGAGAGCTACATAAAAGACAACCGTGTTGATGCAGCGTTTCTGTGTCTGCCAAAAAATTCAGTTAAGCCACTTATAGATAAACTGTATTCGCTTGGCATCAAGAACTTCTGGAACTTCAGCCACTATGACATCAAAAACGACTACAACGATGTTATCGTTGAAAACGTGCACTTAAGCGACAGCCTGATGACTCTGTGCTACAGAATAAACGAACAGCACACAGACAACTAACCCCACTAAACTTAATACATAAAAAGCAAAGCCGACGGAATCCGTCGGCTTTTTGTTTTATATTATTCAGTTACTTTCTCAAGTATAAAGTCAATATCGTTGAGATCTGAAACGCCGTAGAAGTCTACTACCTTCATCAATTTCTCGAGCATAAAGAGAGTGTGTTTAGTACGTTCGCTTCTGATCGCAAGCATAACAGAACGGATGAACATAGAAACCATATCTTTGGTATCCAGACGCTTGAGCGAATCAAAGCGCTCATTATCAACATAAACTATGCTCTTGATAGGGAGCTTTTTCTCCGTAGACAAGTCGCCTTTCAATCCAAACGGTGTGCCGTATGCATAGAACAATGAACTGATAAGTCTTACTGCAACATCGTTATAAGCAAAAATCTTATCAGATGGCAGATACATATTAACATCAACATCAGTGAACGGTGAAGCAAAAATCACAGCACTACCATCGTGCTCTACAGCGGTAGCTTTCATCGGAAAACCGTTAAAATCAAACAGCGCACGTGCGAACTCCGTAGAAATATACTCGCATTCTATAATATCAGATGTGTATCCCTCGTACTCGTCCATGAGTTGGAGGAGAATATCATCAGTGATAGATAACGAAAGATTAGGTTTGTAATCAAACTCAACTTCGTATGGAGCGAGGTTTCTGATGAGAGTTTTGGAGTTTGTGTCTACCTCAATATTAAGATCGGAAATTCTGTATTGTCCCATGATTACACCTCAGAAAAGGAACGTTTATTTGAAAATTTTGTGATAGATTTTTGAAAAAAAGATATGTATATATTTCTTTAAAAGAATTTTACGGCAATAAAAGCGATATGAAAAATCAGTAACAGAAACGGGCTTTTGGGATCTGACAAAAGACTTCATAACAGCCAGAATATCACTATGCGCTACGTTTTCATCAAAGAAGTACTGACTGTCGCCGCTCATCGTATAGCTGTCCCCTGTCACCTTGACAACTCGGTGCAAAACAAGTGCGTTGTCACTACGACGCAAAAACAAAGCAACATCGTACTTTTTAAGCTTATCAAAAGCTTTAGTCAGCACAACAGTATCATCAACGCCGTTGAGCATAGGCTTCATACTGGAGCCAGTGGGACTAAACGAAAAGTCTTGACCTTTAACTAAAGCATCTTTGAGCAATAGAATAAAGTCTTCAGTACAAACTGTATTATTCAAGGAGATTAGCATCCTTTAGCTTATCAATAAACTTATTTACATCAGCATAAGCTTTGTCTTTTTCAACATCATATTCACTAAGAAGAGCATCGACTACAGCGTCAACAGTAGTCTCGGACTCAAGCTGTGACCACAAAAAAGCACCAGTCTCAGAAAGCTTGATAATCGAGCAGAAGTCAACTACCTGTGAACCCAAAGGTACAACAAGGAAGCTGCCGGCAGCTTCTTTAAGCACAAATCCGTCTTTGATTTTCATAATTATCACCTAAAATTAATTATATAATATTGTACATTAGTTTGCAAGGTTTTATAAATTAGTTTCAGCTTAAATATATAAAAAAAAAGAACACGCAAAATTCTGCGTGTTCTTTTACTTTAAAAATTAATAAGGAAATTCTTTTCCTATATTTTCGTTCGGATTAGTATCAGCTAAGTAGAACTGAATCTCTGTAGCATCCATAACGGAGAGAAGTCCGTCTCTATCAATATCGCCGCGGATAGACATTCTACCGTCTGTATCCTGCTTTTTCTGAGCAACAATAAGCTGAACAAATGCAGCATCAAGGATAGTAACATCACCATCGCCATCAGTATCGCCTAAGATAAACATCTCAACATCATCAAGGAGAACATAGTCGATCATATGATTAGCTGCAAAGCGATGCGCAAAAGAGTCTTTGTAACAATAAATTACTGTATTTTCAGAACCATTAAATGCGTACGGATGGATATATGTTACTGATGCAGGAATTGTTATTTTCGAAAGACTGTCGCAGTCTGCAAATGCATACTCTTCGATCTCTGTAACACTATCAGGAACAGTTACTTCGGTAAGAGAACTACACCCAGAGAAGGTGTACATATCTACTGAATTAATAGAAGTATCTTCTAAATTAATAGAAGTAAGTGATGTACAACCAGAAAAAGCATAACCACCAATCTCAGTTACATCGCCACTGATAACAACCTCTTCAAGTGCAGAAGCATTCAGAAAAGCTTGTTCAGATATACAGTACAGAACTGGACTGAGTGTTACTTTAGTCAATGTAGTGTTGTCGAGAAAAGCATGAGTTGCAACCGTTGTGATTGGCAAATTGTTGTGATAATATGGAGTGCTAGTTGTAGGGTATGTACCGTTGTATGCAACAATCTGAAACTCTTTGTTATCGTTGATTTTTTCATATACCCAGTCGCCGACAGTGTAAATAGTCTTTGCACAAACAGCGTAACAAGCAACTGATAAAATCATCGCAACACATAAGATGATAGAAAAAATTTTGTAAATACTCTTCATAAAAATCACCTTTTTATTGCTACCCCCCACGGCGTGACGCCGTGGGGGGAAATTAGTTAATTAGATTTATTCCCATGTCCAATCATCAGGATTAAAATCGTCACCGCCAGTGGTTCCGAACTCTGTTTCATCTACTGGTGTGTCCTGACTAGGTCCGAGTACATCAGCAACAAGTCTAATATTTACGAGCTCGAATTCTGGCTCGCTATAAAATCTCTTCATTGTAATGTCCCTCCCTATCAATGTGTAGGATTAGCAGCTGTTTCTTCATGAGCAAGCTCATAGAAGTTGACATCCATACCATTACTAATATAAATCTTACCACCTACATTAATGTAAGCATAAGTCGTAAATGCAAACTGACCATAGTCGTACTTACCATTATTAAGATTATAACTGAGATAGTGGTATAATCTGTTGAGGTTAGTAGTAGGTTCGTTTGTCATATCGTAGTGGTAACATCTTATATTACCCTTGTCAGGGCTGTAGTTAGCGCATGCTTTAGCAGTTTCTCTTACAAGATCTTCGATGTTGTTTACAGAAGAGCTTGGATATGTAACAGCGTCTGTACCGGAATAACGATAATTCCAATCCTGAACGAGAACTAAACCATAAGTAATGTTCTGTTCATCCTTGATCTCATTTAAGTTAAGGGTATTGACATTGTTGAACGCTACAAGATAGTCTGTGTAGATATAGTCACTATTATCACTATACTCACGTGTGTAAGTAACGCTATCGATACGAGGCATCCACTCATCAACTAAATCTTCACCATATTCGGCTCTGATCATCTTGTCCTCGATGATTCTGTAGTTGTAGTATCTTTCGAATGAAAGGAACTCCCACGCTTCAGTCTCATTGTTATACTGTTCCCAGTGTGAGAATGGTTTGCCCTGTCCCCACTCTTCTCCATCATAACCTGATGCAGTAATCTGAACAAGCTCATTGTAAGAACCGGAGACTGTTTTCCATTCACTACTATTACCTTCAGTATATGTGATTGTGTACTGTTCAGGATTCTGTATAGCTTCGAGTGTTACTACAGATTTAGAAAGAGTGATATTGGTGTCAGTAATAGTCCACTCAGTAGTCTTACCGAATGCTTCAGTTACTTCATCAGATGGAGCATAGTCAGTAACCATGTTGTATGAGGATTTCAGTGCATATTCCTGTTCAAGAAGTTCCTCATATGCGGTATCACCATAAACAGTTCTCTCATCATTACCCTTAATCATCACATACTTAGTGATGTATGTCGGGAAGTAAGCATTATCATTGTTACCATCGTAACCTAAGCACTCTTCGTCAGAAAGTTCAACGTCTCTTACAGTGTATGTTCGCCACTCACCGAAACGATTGAGGTATTTATAGTACAATGTAGCTTTGTTAGAAACTCTAGTTACATCAGAGTAGATGTTGATAACCTTGACAGGATCTTCATCATTGTATTCATAAGTAAATTCTGACTGAACCATAGTTGTTGAACCAACCATATATTTTTCAACGAGAACTTCTTCGTATGTATCATTACCATCAGCATCTTCTGAGTCTGTGTACCAAGCATAGAACTCGCCGTTCATAAGAGGTGTAGTAGTAATCTTTACTGTGTATTTTTCATATGTGCTTGAAGTTTGATTGTACTCAGGTACGAATACAGCAGTTGAAATAGAAGTACTTGGTGTACCCTCAGCAACAACATTACCCTCACTGTCAACTACTTTAACTACCATCTGTGACACACCACCGTGTGATGGGATGTAAGGATCGTAAGGGTTATCGTATGGAAGGTGGTTGATAACTACTTCGTCATTACCAATCTGCTTGAACATTGCATAGTAAGTTGTATTAAGGTTGATATATGTCTCATAGTTATATGCATCAGAAATCTTAGTATATTTGCCGTTAGACTCTGTGTACCAACCATAGAAACGGTAGCCATCCTTAGTAGTAGCTGTTAGTGAAACAGCACCATGATCAAGAGAAATAGGAAGTGAAGCGTACTTCTCGCCTACTGTGTAGCCGTCGCGCTCTTCCTCAGCGATAAGCCAACCTTCACCATAATCAGCATCATTTGTTTGGTCAACTGTATCGATAACGAAGTTGCCGTTTTCGTCAACTAAACCAACCATAACATCAGCATAAACGTCATCATCAAGTAAGTTTCCGTACCACTGACCGTCGTAACAGAGCTGGTGAGGCTGTGTAGAGCTGTTGTTAGGAGCTTCGTATGTGATATAAACGAGTTTGCCGTCGAGCACACCATCAGCAAGATCGAGTGCTTCTTCGAGCTCAGAAGTTGTATCATTTTCGCCATCTGCATAATGCCACATAGCTGTTGAAAGTGTATGTGCAAGATAATTGCCATCTTTATCAAAGATGTACCAGTCAACAGCCCAGTCTGCATCAAAGTTTGTGTCGCCTGCATATGTTTTGGTCGATACGTCGTACTTAATATCACCCTTTGAAACTACATAGTAATCAGGAGTGTTAGATACAGCACCTTCGATAGCTTTACCTGTTAAGTCCATTGGAGTTACGCCATCACGACAAACGAGAGTTTCGAATTCGCAACCTGCTGTCTTAGCGTTTGTAGTAGTTGTAACATTCTTTACAACAGACTGACCACTAGCGCTGTCACCATGGTAGCCGTCTTCAGAAGTTTTAGCTACGAATGTAATTACGTCGTAGTCTTCATCGTAAAGTGTGATAGGCTCACGATAGTCGTAAGTCTGGATTGTATGTTTTGCAATACCAAAGCCTGATGCAAATTTAGAAGGAACAGTAATTTCATCAAACAGGTAGTTCATAAACTGGAGACCCTGTGGAATTGAAGAAGTGTTGCCTAATTCAGCGTCAGGAACTTCGAGCTGTGTATAGAATGAAGAACCGTCTTCAGTAGGGATCATCAGCTGACCTGGCCATACACCAGAGTATTTATTACCACCTGAACCCCAAGAGTAAACAGAAACGAATGGACCCCAGTTTGTGCCATCAATTGCGGTAGCATCGAAGTAAACGTCAACTGCCTTCATATTGTTAGCTGCAAGATATTTATCAGTATGGAAGTAGATAGGAACAATGTAGCAGTCTGAATCTACGTATACTGTACCGGAATATGCATTGTTACCAAGTGTGTTTGGTGTAACGATTGTATATGTTTTATCAAGAATGTCGTAAATAATAAATGAATCAACATAGTAGTCAGCAGCAGAATCACCGCTAAGAGTTGTCTTGAACTCAATCATCTGAGCAGTAGCTATATCTGCTTTCTTATATGATTCTATGTTTGTTGTAACGCCATCTGGATCATGAGTTAATGTACCGGAATCAGAAACAGTAATACCAGTAGTGGTGAATACTGATTCAGAAGAATATGTACCAGGAAGTGATAGCGTACCTGATGAGAGGTAGATTGTAGCGCCTTCCTTAGTTGTAGAAGCAGAGAAATCGATTGACTCATTGCCATTTGGTGTCAGGATAAACTTGATAGACTGACCTGATTCACCACCTGTTGTAAGTTTCCAAGCGTTGCTAGAACCATCAGTTACTGCCCAACCGATTGTAGCACCATAGCCGTTAGTGTTGAAGTTTACAGTAAACTTTGAAGCATCAAATACGTGGTAACCTTCAGCAGTAGACCACTTAGAAGTGTTGTTTGTAACTCTGAACCAAGCACCTGTGTTTATAGCTGAATCAGTAGAGTTACCAGTTGTAAGAGTTGTTGTGAGTGTATAAGCACCGATTGAAGGATCATATACAAGCTCTTTTACATAAGAACCAGAAGTCTTACTCTGGTCAAATGTCATCCACTGTTTGCGAGCGAAGAGTGCATAAACAGTAGTATCAGCGTTAACTGTTACATTAGTAGAGTCAGCACCAACTTTGATTGGCTGGTCACAAGCTCCATCTGAATAGAAACCAACGAATGTGTAATTTGTGCTAGCAGCAGCTGAATAAGTAACAACTGTGCCTGGGTCTACGTAAGATCCCTCATTAATAGTGTTACCATCTTCGTCTGTCATAGTAACAGTACCGAATACTGTAACGCCTGTACCATAGTTACCGATAGAAACCTGCTGTGAATTAACAGCGAATTTAGCTTCTACAGAAGGAGTGATAGCGATGTCAGTATCTGCAGGCATTGTACCTGTGATAGACCAAGAGCCGTCTGCATTCTCAGTAGCAGTTAAGCCTGCGTTATCAAATTCAAATCCATTAATAGAAACCTGACCTGAAGCAGGTTTAACTGTGATGTTAACTTCTTCTCCCTGCTTGTAAGCGGCTTTGAGGTTCTCAATTGTAAGACCTGTATCATTAGTAAAGCTTACATATCTATAATCAAGGAAAGATGGAACAATATTTAC
>JAUMXP010000189.1 GCA_030529125.1 Eubacteriales bacterium
TACAGAAGTATGTGGTAACGTTACTCAGGAATTTACACGTGATGAGATTGATAATCAGCTCAAAACTGAGTTCATCGATGCATTACAGCCTGCTTTTGCTATTCTTTCAGAGAAAGAGCTAAGACCAGCTCAGATTCCTGCTCATGCACTTGAACTCAAAGATGCTGTTAACGAAGCGTTAAAGAGCAGATGGAGTGCTGGCAGAGGTATTCACGTACAGTCTATTGCACTTAACCCAATTACACTTACAGAGGAAGATCTGAAGAAGATTAATCAGATGGAAGATGCTGCTACAATGGGCTCAAATCCATTTATGATGGCTGGCCGTATGGCAGACGCCTCTGCTACTGCTATGGAAACTGCTGCAGGCAATGAGGCAGGTGCTATGACAGGCTTCATGGGTATGGGCATGGCTATGAACGCTAACGGCGGTGGCTTTAACGCAGCTCAGAACTTCTACAATCAGGGTGTTGCTATGCAACAGCAACAGATGGCTCAGCAGCAGGCAAACCAGCAACAAGTGAATGGTTGGAAATGTGCTTGCGGAGCTACTGCTACAGGCAAATTCTGCCCAGAGTGTGGTGCTAAAAAGCCAGAGCCTAATGGCTGGACATGTGCATGTGGTCAAGTGAATCAGGGTAAATTCTGCGCTGAATGTGGCGCAAAGAAACCTGATGGTGCACCGCTGTACAAGTGTGACAAATGTGGTTGGACACCTGAAGATCCACATAATCCACCTAAGTTCTGCCCTGAATGTGGCGACGTTTTCAACGATAACGATAAAGTTTAATTGTTTTATAGCAGCTTTCCTAGCATATAGGGAAGCTGTTATGAGTTTAATTATTATTATTTATAGGAGTGATATTTATGTCTGTAATTCAGGAATATAAATGTCCATGCTGTGGTGGCGCTATAGCGTTTGATAGCACAGCACAGAAGATGAAATGCCCATACTGTGACTCGGAATTTGAGATGGAAGTCCTCAAAGCGTACGATGAGGAACTCAATAGAACACAGGAAGAGACTACACAGTGGGATACACAAGCAGGTTCACAGTGGGGTGAAGGCGAGACCTCAGGTCTTGGTACATATTCTTGTAAATCCTGCGGTGGTGAAATTGTTGGCGACGAAACTACTGCAGCTACTTCATGCCCTTATTGTGGAAACCCAGTAGTATTTATGGGACAGTTTTCAGGTGATCTTAAACCTGACTTTGTTATTCCATTTAAACTTGATAAGAAAGCCGCTAAGGAAGGCTTACTCAAACATTATAAAGGCAAACCACTTTTGCCTAAAGCTTTTAAAGACCAGAATCATATTGATGAAATTAAAGGTATTTATGTGCCATTCTGGCTTTTTGATGCTGATGCTGACGCGCATATTCGCTACAAAGCAACACGTCTAAGACACTGGAGCGACAGTAACTACAGCTATACTGAAACCAGTTATTTCTCTGTAGTTCGCGGTGGTAATGTTTCTTTTGAGAGAGTACCTGTTGATGGTTCTTCTAAGATGCCTGACGATTTGATGGAATCTATTGAACCATATAATTTCAGTGAAGCTGTTGATTTCCAGACCGCTTACCTTGCGGGTTATCTTGCAGATAAGTACGATGTAGATGCACAAGAGAGTATAGATAGAGCTAACGCTCGAATCAGACGAAGTGTTGAAGAGTCATTCAGAAGTACTATACACGGCTATACTGCTGTTGTTCCTGAAGCTTCTTTTATCAATCTTGCTAACGGTAAAGCAAAGTATGCTCTATATCCTGTATGGTTGCTTAATACTTCATGGCAGGGCAAAAATTATCTGTTTGCTATGAATGGTCAGACAGGTAAGTTCGTTGGTGATTTACCTATGGATAAAGGTTTGTTTGGTAAGTGGTTTGCTGCTATCGCGGGTGGGGTTAGTATTCTTACTTTCCTTATTACACTCCTTTTCTGGTTTTTGTAAGGGGGTGCTGTTATGAATAAGAAGATTGTTTCATTATTTACTGTTATTTTACTTGTTTTTGTATCAGCTATCCCTGCGTTTGCTACCAGTAGTAACGGTATGCCTCTAATTGGCGACAGCAGTTATTTGCTAGACGACTCTGAACTACAGATTCTTAGTGATGAGATTGAAAAGGTGTCAGAAGAAGCCAATATGGATATTACTATAATTACACTAGATTCGCTTTATGGTGATACCACTGAAGAAGCTGTTAAGTACTGGCATGATGAAATGGGTTATTCTCAAGATTCTCTAATGCTTCTTGTATCGATGGAGTATAACGACGTTATTGTTAAATCCTTTGGTGAGAATGGTGGAGATGTCTTTTCTGAATCAGCTGTACAGGATATTTTAGACGAGGTAACACCATATCTATCTATGGGTGACTATTATGGTGCGTTTAATCATTATATTGATCTCGCATCTGAATATGTTTATGATGCAAACCATTTTGATTTCTTTATGAATATTCTTATATCACTTGGTGTTGGTTTGGTTGTTGCTTTGATTGTTGTACTGATTATGAAAGCTCAACTTAAGTCAGTAAGATTTCAGTCGGCTGCTGCTAATTATCTTAAAGGTGACAGCTTGCAGGTTACAGAAGCATACGATCACTTCCTGTACAGACATGTTACCCGTGTAGCAAAACCTAAGGTTAATAGTAGCAGTGACGGTGGTCATTCTGCTTCTGGTAAGTTCTGATTTTTGTATCAAATTTCCATCACAATTTTTTGTTGATTTTTAGTTAACTTAAGTCTCAAAAAGCTTGATTTTTACTAGCTTTTTGGGACTTTTCGTTTTACTTATAAACGTTTGTTTAGAATGCACAAAAAAGACTGATTTTTTTAGTACTTATAGCCGTTGAAGTTGCAAA
>JAUMXP010000035.1 GCA_030529125.1 Eubacteriales bacterium
CGGAGCAGGCCAGGCACACCTTGATTCGCTTATCCGATGCCATGGGTGGACACCTCCTGTATGATTATTCGGCTCCCGCGGACTTCCGCGGCCGCCGATTTCTTCAGGCATTTTGCCATCAACAACAGCAGTAACTTCTCCGGTAGCACGAATACCTTTTAATGATTTAATAACTTTGCTCTCTACCTTGACAGGGGACAGAGAAGGGGTGAGAGGGGTGATCTTATGACCTAAACTCTGAGAAATTGAGAATGTATTACCAACTACTTTTTGTGCGTAGTTGTTTTTACCGCCAGTTGCTATAACTACCTTTTGAGCGGTAATGGTTTTGTCAGCGCAAAAGAGCTTGTATTTATCACTATGTCTTGTGATTTCAGTTACTTCGCAATTACATATTTCAGGTACAGATAGTCGTTTTAATTCGTTTCGCAATACGGATAAAACAGCACTTGATTGACGAGAAAGAGGGTAGACTCTATTCTCGCTGTCAGCTTTGCTGATTAGTCCTATTGACTCAAAGTACTTGATAACTTTAGATGGTGGATAATTCTCTAGTAGAAAATTAAGACCACTATTAAAGCTTGTATTATAATCATCAACACAAGCTGAGAGGTTAGTAAGATTACATCTTGAGTTACCGCTGACTAATATTTTTTTACCGACTCTGTTGTCACGTTCTAAAATAACTATTTTTTTGTCAGGATTACGTTTTTTAGCAACACAAGCGCATATTAGTCCCGATGCACCGCCACCGACTATCGCTGTATAAACATTTATGTTTTCCATGTTTTTCACCTATGCTATAAAAGGGTAACTTAACGCTAAGCTACCCTTTTGTTTATGTTATTAATATAAGAAACTCAAAAATTCTAAAACTCCTAAGCTTACAAGAGCCATGATAATACCTGCAATAAGTACACCTAAAAGTACTGCGAGAGTACTGCGCTTAAAGCCAAAGTTCATCAGACTTGCAGCGAGCGTACCTGTCCATGCACCAGTACCAGGAATTGGTATACCAACAAACAGCATCAGAGCTACGAATACACCGCCGCCTTTAGCTTTTGCTTCGAGCTTTTTGCCACCATTTTCGCCTTTTACAAGACAGAATGTGAAGAACTTGCCAATAAATTTTTTATCCTTGCCCCATTCAAGTACCTTTCTTGCAAAAAGATAAATGATAGGTACAGGCAGCATATTACCTATGATACAAACAATGTAGGTTATAACAGGGTCGAGCTCCATAGCTGCACCAGTAGGAATAGCGCCTCGTAATTCAACTATCGGAACCATTGAAATAAAGAATACCCATAAATAATCCAATAATCTTTCCATGCAAACTCAGCTCCTTTATGAGTTAACTAAACTGTGTAATAATATGTATTTGCACAAATTTCTCTCCATAGAATTATACACTAAATAAAAAACGAATTCAATAGTTATTTGTTTTAGGTATTTCGTCAATTGACATCGTATTAATATAGGACTAAAATATATACTGGAATGGAAGTGGTTGTTTGATAAATCACAAAAATTATATATCGAAGATAATCTTCAGTGTGCTTACACTATCTATGATTACATTTATATTCGTTAATTCGTCTTTTGATGCAAACGTATCATCGCAACATAGTTTGGGTGTCAGAGAATGGATCAATTCGATTTTCAGCTCTTTGAATATCGATATTGTTCTCACAGATCATGTAGTTCGTAAGTGCGCACACTTTGCTGAGTATTTTGTATTAGGAACGTTATTGTTTTTTACTGCCAGAGCGTATCTGAAGAAGCTATTGACTGTTACGCTTGTTTCAGTGCTCACAGGACTTTTAGTCGCTGTTATTGATGAGATAATCCAGTTGTTTTCTAAGGGGCGTTCGTGCCAGTTTTCTGATGTTATGCTCGATTTATCGGCAGTAATATGTGCTAGTATTATTTTGTTTTTGATTTATAAATTAGTAAATAAACGTTCTAAAAGAGATAAGGGAAAAGAAAATGAGTGAAAGTATTAAACTAAACAAAATGGGAACTAAAGCGATGTTCCCGCTGATTATGTCAATGTCATTGCCTGCGATGTTTTCTATGCTGATTCAGGCACTGTACAACATTGTAGACAGTATCTTTGTATCGCAGATAAGCTCAGATGCGCTCAATGCAGTATCGCTTGCTTATCCTTTGCAGATGGTTATGTTCTCGTTTTCAATAGGTACTGCTATTGGTGTTAACTCTCTGATTGCACGTCAGCTTGGAGCTAAGCGCTTTGATGAAGCTAACAGTGCTGCTACACACGGAATTGTGCTCGCTGTATTCAGTTGGCTGTTGTTTGTATTAGTAGGTATATTCTTCTCTGATACGTTTATTAGCCTTTTTACTGATGATAGTGTTATTTTAGAGTATGGTACCCAATATCTCAGCATTGTGCTTATGGCATCTTTTGGATGTATGGTTTCTATAATGTGTGAAAAAACACTTCAGGCTACAGGCAATATGATAGTGCCTATGCTTACACAATTGCTTGGTGCTGTTGTTAACATTATTCTTGATCCATTGCTTATTCACGGTTACTGGATATTCCCTAGACTCGAGGTTGTCGGTGCAGCGCTCGCTACTGTTATTGCGCAGATTATCTCTATGCTCTTTATTGTTCTGATACTCATTACCAGAAAACAGGCTGTTAAAATCAGCTTTAGAAAGTTCAGAATCAGACTATCCGTTATAAAAAATATTTATATCGTAGGTTTCCCAGCGATTATTATGCAGTGTATCGGCTCTGTTATGGTTAGCGGTATTAACGCTATTATTTCAGCCTTTGCTTCTACTATTGCTATCAGGGAAGCATACATAAACGTATTCGGTATTTACTTTAAGCTGCAGAGCTTTGTATTTATGCCTGTGTTTGGTTTATCACAGGGTACTTCGCCAATTATCGGCTATAACTTTGGTGCTAAAAACAAAAAGCGTATGTTTTCTGCTCTAAAGCTCGGTCTTATAATAGCAGCGATTATTATGACACTCGGACTGCTGTTGTTCCAGTTCGCATCACCGTTTCTCCTGTCTTTATTTGAGGCAGACGAGCTCACTGTGGAACTTGGTGTTTCAGCGTTTAGAATCATTAGCTTGTGCTTTGTTCCTGCGGCTGTTGGTATTTCTTTTTCAACGCTTTTCCAGGCTGTCGGCAAAGGTGTACGCAGTATGTTGTTGTCGATTATGCGTCAGCTCATTGTACTGCTTCCTGCAGCGTTTATCCTTGCACAGTTCTCACTTGAGTCGATGTGGTTTGCGTTCCCGATAGCTGAAATTTTTGCACTTGTTGTTGCTGTTTTATTCTTTATTAATCTTGTGAAAAAAGATTTCAAAAAACTTGACGCACCTGCAGCGGATTGATTTTTGAATTTTTCATTGCTACTTTGCATATATTTTGCTGAGGTGGTAATGTGGAAGAAAACAGAAAAGATACTATAGTATACGATGAAAACTGGCAGACTCTCGATACCCCTGTTTTAGTCACAAATGTAAACGAAGAAGAGAGTGTAAAAGATGAAAATGCAGTTGAACCTAAGCGTGAAAAGTCACACAGATTTCCTGCGCTTATTACTGTTCAGCTTATATTGTGTCTTATACTTGCGTTTGTTGTTTTTTTACTTAAATCAATGGGTTCAGATGCTTACCACAGGTTTTCTTCTTGGTATGAGGATATGATGCAGGATACACTGATGCCAAACAGTGAGTTTGAAGATATTGATTTGTCAGGATATTTTAGCGCTACAGCTGATCAGGCGGCTACTAAAGATGAAGTTTAAACTCTTTTCTGTACGTATCGAACTTCCTTTCTTAGTCGTAGCGGTCATGACTTCTGTGCTGTTGATTGATAAGTCTGGTAAATTTGCTATGTGCTTTTTATCTGCACTGATTCATGAGTGTGGTCATTTGTTTTCAATGTACTGTTTTAGGACTAAACCTGCTCTTATCAAACTTAGATTATTTGATATTGTTATTAACGCGCAGTTACACAAAAATACAACTTGTGAATTGTTAATAACTCTATCTGGACCTGCATTTAATCTGATATTTGCTTGTTTATTCTTTTCTTTTTCTAAGCCACTGTTTTTGATAAATATATTTTGTGGCATATTTAACTTGCTACCTATAGAGTCTTTTGACGGTGGACATGCGTTAGAGCTTATGCTGTCTAAAAGACTCAGCGCTCAAACTGTAAATCGCATTATAAAAGCACTGACATTTGTTTTTTTATTACCAATACTTTTTGTTGGTATATCAGTGCTTTTGTATTCAAGATATAACTATTCGTTGCTACTGATTTCACTGTATCTAGTAGCGGTTCTTTTTCTAAAATAACGGAGGAATTATGATTAACAAGAAACTGGAGAAAATACTCCTTAAAGTTCAAAAACCGGGTAAGTATGTTGGTGGTGAACTTAACGCTGTAATTAAGAATAAGGATGAGGTAGATGTTAGATTTGCCTTTTGTTTTCCTGATACATACGAAATCGGTATGTCCCATTTAGGAATGAAGATTTTATACAGTCAGTTTAACTCAAAACCATATATTTGGTGCGAACGAGTATTTGCTCCATGGATTGATATGGAAGAGCAGATGATTAAAAACGACATCCCACTCTATGCTTTAGAGAGCAAAGACCCGGTGTCAGAATTCGATTTTATCGGCTTTACTTTGCAGTATGAGTTATCGTACACAAACGTGCTCAATATGCTCAAGCTCTCAAATGTTCCTCTAAAGTCATTAGACAGAAAAGAGCTTAAGAATATTGTTGTTGCCGGTGGTCCTTGTGCGTGCAACCCTGAACCTATTGCAGAGTTTGTTGATATCTTTTTCATTGGTGATGGTGAAGAGGTCGATTTAGAAGTGATTGAACTCTTCCGTGAATGTAAGAAAAACGGCAAATCAAAAGATGAGTTTTTATTACTTGCTTCACAAATCAAAGGTGTTTATGTTCCGGCACTTTATGATGTTGCATACAATGAAGATGGTACTATCAAGTCATTTGTGCCAAAGTATGAAGAAGTACCGAAGAAAATCGAAAAAAGAGTAATGATGGATATGGATAATTCATATTATCCTGATAATTTCGTTGTTCCTAATGTAGAGATTGTACACGACAGAGCTGTCGAAGAAATATTCAGAGGATGTATCCGTGGTTGCCGTTTTTGTCAGGCGGGATTTCTGTATCGCCCTGTCAGAGAGAAGTCTATCGACTGTATTAATGAGCAGTGTCGCACATTGTGTAAAAACACAGGCTACGATGAGATTTCTCTGTCTAGTTTGAGCTCCAGTGACTATTCACAGATTGTACCTTTGCTCACTAAATTATCAGAATGGTCAACCTGTGATAATGTCAGCTTGTCATTACCATCTTTACGTGTTGATGGCTTTACTGAAGATATCTTATCTAAGATTAAGTCGGTTCGTAAGAGCGGACTTACTTTTGCTCCTGAGGCGGGCACACAGCGTTTAAGAGACGTAATAAATAAGAACGTTAAAGAAGACGAATTATTGAATACTTGTTCAGTTGCTTTCGACGGCGGCTATACAACAGTTAAGCTGTATTTTATGATTGGCTTGCCAACTGAAACAATGGATGATGTTAAAGGTATTGCAGAGCTTGGTCGAAAAGTTGTTGATGCTTTTTATCAATGTGAAAACAGACCTAAAGGTAAGTCTGTAAAAGTTACTTTATCATCATCTTCATTTGTTCCAAAGCCGTTCACACCGTTCCAGTGGGAACCACAGGATAGCATCGATACAATTCATCAGAAGCAGGCTCATATCAGAGAGAATCTTACTACTAAGAAGATTTCATATAACTACCATGATGCTGATACATCGTTTATGGAAGCAGTGTTTGCACGTGGCGACAGAAAGCTGAGCGCTGTGCTAGAGAAAGCATGCGAAAAAGGTATGCGCTTTGATGGATGGAGCGATTGCTTCTCGCTTGAGAAATGGCTCGAAGTTTTTAATGAATGTGGTATTGATCCGCATTTCTACGCTAACCGTCATCGTAGCTTTGACGAGATACTTCCTTGGGACCACATTGACTACTCCGTTACCAAGGAGTTCTTAATCAGTGAATGCAAGAAAGCGTATGAGAATACAACTACACCACACTGCAGAGAGAAGTGTTCTAACTGCGGTGCTATGAAGCACAAAGGAGGTGTCTGCTTTGAAAAACGTCAGAGTATGGTTTAAGAAAGATGACGAGTGCAGATATATCTCGCATCTTGACTTAAACAGAGTTATGATTCGTGCTATTGTCAAGAGCAGACTTCCTGTGTGGCATACAGAGGGATTTAACGTGCATCCGTATATCACTTTTGCGTTGCCACTCTCGCTTGGTTTCCGTGGTGAAAAAGAAACAATGGATATGCGTATTCTTGATGATAATTTTAAGCTTGATACTATCAAAGAAGAGCTTAACAAATGCTTGCCGCATGGTCTTACAGTATTCGATGTAACTGAGCCTGTATCTAAACCTGGTGCAATTAATAGCGCTAAATTCAAACTTCGTTTATCATCTGATGATATTTCTGCAAAAGAATTATATATTAAGCTCACAGAGCTTCTTGATAAAGACGAGATTTTAGTTGAGAAGAAAACCAAAAAAGGTGTAAAAAATATTAATATTAAAGAATATTTCACTGACGCTAAGCATTACGACACAGACAACGAAGTTGTTGTGCGTGTTGTTTTACCAGCTGGCAGTACAACTAATATTAATCCTACTTTACTTATCAAAGCTCTGTCTGACTACAGCGGTGTAGAAGTGTACTACGATATTACCCGAGTAGATGTGTTTGATGCGGAGGGAAGACCTTTTGAGTAAATATGATACATCTAAACAGCGATTCGATATAGTGCTTATTGACGCTGACGAAACTATCTTTGATTTTAAAAGGTCAGAAGCTTATTCTTTTAAACAAATGCTCGAAAGTTTCAACGTCGATTATACGGAAGAACGCTTAGCTCGTTACAGTGCTATTAACCTTAGTTTGTGGAAAGCTCTCGAAAGAGGAGAGGTTACCAGAGAGCGTTTACAGATACTTCGTTTTGAACGCTTTTTCGAAGAAATTGGTGTTAGCGACATTGACTACAATGCTGTTAACGATTGTTATCTTACTAATCTTGCTAACACTTCTTTCATGATTGATAAAGCTGCAGAGTTTGTTAAAGAGCTTCATAAATTCTGCAGGATTTATATTGCTACAAACGGTTTGAGCAAAGCCCAGAACGGAAGACTATCTAAGTCAGCTATCAAAGATGACGTTGATGGCATCTTTATATCACAGGAGCTTGGTTTTGCTAAACCTGACAAAGCTTATTTTGATTATATTTTTAATAAATTGAATATCAAAGATAAATCTCGTGTTATTATTATCGGCGATAGTCTGACGTCTGATATTCAAGGCGGTAGAAATGCAGGCATTACAACCTGTCTATTTAACCGTTACGGTGAACTTGAAGAGTCAGATTTGTGCGATTACAAGATTAGTAATTATAATGAGTTTTTTGATATTTTATTTGACTTTAATAAGCAATAGGTATACAATAAACGTATACTAGAAATAGTAATTTATTTTTTGGAGGGAATAATTATGAAAAAAATCAGCTTAGTATTAGCATTAGTACTTATGATGTCATTTGTTCTGTGTGCTTGCGGTGCTTCTAATGAACTCGTTGGCGAGTGGAAAGGCGAAGAAGGCGAGATTTATACTTTCGAAGACGACGGCACAGGTACTGTTAGCTTTTTCGGTATTGAAGTAGCTTTCACATATGAAGCAGCAGACGGTAAGCTCACTGTAACTCTTGATGACGAGACATTTGGTACTGAAGAAACACAGACTTCAGAGTACACAATCGATGGCGACAAGCTTACTATTGATGGACTTGAATACACAAGACAGTAATTTGTTATGATTAAAGCCTGGTGCATTAGCATCAGGCTTTTTTATTGACAATATGATTAGATTGGTATAAAATATAGATACTAAATTATTTATATGGGGGTATATTTTATGAAAAAAATCAGTTTAGTATTAGCTTTAGTACTTATGATGTCATTTGTTCTTTGTGCTTGCGGTGCTTCTAATGAACTCGTTGGCGAGTGGAAAGGCGAAGAAGGCGAGATCGTTGTTTTTGAAGATGACGGTACAGGTAACATTAGCTTCTTTGGTATCGAAGTTAACTTTACATACGAAGTTGCAGATGGCGAGATTACTATGACACCTGAAGATGAAGAAATCGGCGAGACCGAAACATCAGAGTATTCAATTGATGGCGATAAGCTTATAATTGATGGTTCTGAGTATACAAGACAGTAATTTGTTTGTATTAAAGCCTGGTGCATTAGCATCAGGCTTTTTTGTTGACATAGTGATAGTGTAGATATACAATATAATTACTAATAATTTATGGGGGATATGTTATGAAGAAAATCAGCTTAGTATTAGCATTAGTACTTATGATGTCATTTGTTCTTTGTGCTTGTGGTGCTTCAAATGAACTTGTTGGCACATGGGTAAATAGCAAGAATAGTACTATCGAATTTGCTGATGATGGCACAGGTGTTCTGACAGAAGATATTATAGTAGTTGATTTTACTTATGTTGTTGATGAAGAGGAAGGTACAGTTACTCTGATACCTGACCCTAGTTATGAAGAACTCGAAACTCAAACACACGATTATACTATCGATGGCGACACTCTTAGTATGTACGGAGAAACATTCACAAGACAGTAAGTATTCCACCTAGCCTGATGCATCAGCATCAGGCTTATTTATTTCATTATTATTTAAGTTCAGTCGCCTTCAAATCCCTCGCTATACACTGGAGTAAAAGAAAAAAGCCTATGCCCAAAATGGCATAGACTTTTCCTATGGCGTAGAGTGAGGGATGATGCTTTTCTGTGAAAATCATCCTTGCTTGGCGACCCAACACCTTTGGTGTTCGGTACCCGCCTGCGCACCTTTTCGCTACAAAAATGTCCACCGGACACTTTTGCGTAACGCTCAAAGCCCACTTTGGGTTCAAATCCCATTTATGTAAAAGAAAAAAGCCTATGCCAAAAATGGCATAGACCTTTTCTATGGCGTAGAGTGAGGGATTTGAACCCTCGGTACCTGAAAGGTACACAGCATTTCCAGTGCTGCTCCTTCGGCCGCTCGGACAACTCTACATACTCACGCTTTTTGCGTGCTTTTGTATTATAACGAACTTGTTTAAAAAAATCAAGTCTAAATTAAACTTATTTTACATAGCTTGCAATACAATGGTTTATGTAGTTGAGTACACGCTTTTTATCCTTTGTCCATAGCGGTGCAATTAAAGTGCTTTTATCTCCATCGCCAGTCAGGCGGTGTACAACGACATCGTCAGGTAGTACGCTGATGCATTCACACAATATACTTGCGTAGTCTTCTAGCGTCAACACCTCAAACTTTCCTTTTGAATATTCCTTTGCAAGGTCAGTGCCTTTGATTACGTGCAGAAGTTGTAGTTTGATACCGTCTGTGACTTCACTGACTTGTCGTACTGTTTCTATCATCATTTTTTTAGTTTCATACGGTAGTCCGATGATAACATGAGTGATTACGTGAATGCCGATTGCTTTAAGCTTCTTAACAGCATCAAAGTACAGTGGGGTAGGGTAGCCACGTCTGATATATTCTGCTGTACTTTCGTGTATGCTTTGCAAGCCCAGTTCTACCCATACTGGCTTTATCTTTGTAAGGTCCTCTAATATACACATTACATCATTGCTAAGGCAATCGGGTCTGGTAGCAATCGATAGAATAGCAATATCGTCACGGTTGATAGCTTTGCTGAACGCATCCTTAATATAGCCTATATCTCCGTATGTAGAAGTAAACGCTTGAAAATAAGCGATGTATCTGTTGTTATCGGTTTTATTCTGTATAAGTGTCTTTGCACGCTCAATCTGAGTATCAATATCAAGCAGAGCATCCTGAGCAAAATCGCCAGAGCCTTTCATTGAGCAGAATATGCATCCCTTGTCACCGCATGTTCCGTCACGATTTGGACATGTGGTAGAACAGCTTAGTGATAGTTTGTAGTACTTTTCGTTATATTCATTTTTAAGGTACTGAGAAAGTGAAACGTACTTCATATTATCTCCTGCATAATTAATATAAATATTGTATGGCATATAAATTCAAAATTCAAGCGTTATAATTCGAAATTAGAAAATATCTAAATTTAATCTATATTCGTATATCTTATCTGCCAAAAATACAAAGTCTGTTTTGTTGGTTTTGCACAAGTTAAATCATACAAATATACAATATAGTGCGATTATAATTCTTTTAAGTACATTATAGACTGATTTTAGATTGAAATTGTTCCCTTTGATGTCAAAATGATTAATATTTTTTTATTGCTTTTGAACAAAAGTTAGTATATAATTACTTTAGTTATAGTGAAATGGTCTGTTACTATGCCTTTTTAAAGGTGACAGATTATTTACTCGGATTTATTTTTACTAAATATACTTATACATATATTAATGGTGATTGTTATGGACAAAACTCAACAGCAGCTCCTGTTGGAGATTGAAAAACTTAACAAAGCCCAGGTTAGAATCAAACGTAAGACTACTATGTTGCTTGGTATCATAGCACTCTTGGTTTTAGTTACATCTACTCTGGCGTGGTTTACACTCAATAGCTTTGCGAGTATAGAGAATATTCAGATGGATATTACCACTGGTGTTGACCTTCGTGTTGACATGGTGAACCATGGTTCAGATATCGAACTTTACAAGAAGACCATCACTAATGAGATGATCGACTCTTACCTTGCTAATAATAGTAGTTATAGACTTGCAGACCAGATGCTCGACCCAGTTACAACATCTAATGGTATCACATTTGAGAATGAACAGGGCACAACCCGTACTGCAGGGGAAGATACATTTCTTGAATTTGAGTGTTACTTCATTTCTTCAAAAGACATGTGGGTTCATCTTTCTTCTGATGATACTGTTGATTTTGAGGGCACATCGGTTTCAACAACTGAGACAGGTCTTAAAGCAGAAGTAATCGAATCTGTCCGAGTTTCATTTGAAGAAGAAGAACAGAGCCCTGCAGCAATATACGAACCTAACAAGGCAGGTAACGCTGTCAACGCTCAGTCTACATTCGACCTTAGTGTTCCTATGAGATACGCTCCAGAAAACCGTCTTTTCTTCTTGAATCAGCTTGAACCTAAGAAGGTTACTATCCGCGTATGGGCTGAGGGTAACGACCCGCAGTGTGACGACGATGTCCAGAATTCTAACCTCACTGTTAAACTTCTGTTCTCAGGTACAGATGAAAACGACCAACCATTCGCTTAATTCCTATTATATATATATTGTATAGTTATCGGAGGTGGCTCCAATGCCAGGATTTGGAAAGAAAAAAGTTAAAACTGAAGAGCCGTTTACTCCCGAACAGTTAGAGAAACTCGAGGACAAAGGTGACGTAGCCGTTGATAAAGCGGGCACAAGCCGTCTGTTTAACAGATATTCAGCTCGCAGAGACAGTAAAGATATCGCAAGAGCTGTCAGATGGAAACGCAGAGCAGGCATTATTCTTGCGGTAGCAGTTGCTGTTCTTCTCATTCTCTGGATTATTTCTTGGTTGCTCACAACTATCGGTGACCTTGTAATTTCAGTCGAAAACGGAGCAGCTAAAGAGGGTATCATCATAAGTGAATCTTTAAATGAAGATGGAACTGCTAATGACCCTGAGCTTCAGCTCTCAGCTCAGAACGTAACAGAAGTTACAAATATTACATACGAATGGCTACCTAATAACCTTGATACTGAGGCTGATGGTCAGCACAACGGCGAAAACTACTTAGCATATACCTTCTACCTGACTAACAACGGTACTGAGACTCTTGATTATGACAGTACACTGAAGTTTACCGGTATCGCTCGTAACGCTGACGAAGCACTCCGTATTATGATTTATAAAAACGGCGAGCCTACCATCTACGCTCAGAAGAATCGTGACAATAGTCCGCTCGAAGATATCGTTAATTTTGAATTCGTAGAAGGCAGCGATGATCTCAATCTTGAAGACTATGTTATCCTCAACGATACTACTAAAGGCATCAAACCTAACGAAACAGTTAAGTACACTATCGTAACTTGGATTGAAGGTAACGACCCTGAGTGTATCAACGATATCATGGGCGGTTACGTCAAGATGCAGTGGTTCTTCAACGTCGAGGATGAAGAGATTTAAGCGCTGAGCGTTCGAGCCTTACAAATCTCGAGGTGATCGAGGTCGCGCGGTTAAAAAATC